>JBKHIL010000345.1:0-2790 GCA_046538645.1 Desulfovermiculus sp. | reverse complement strand
GTTGATGGCATTGATTTACACAAAATAAACGTCTTAACAAGATCTCGTATCAAAAGGAGTATGTATGTCTCTACGAAAATTGCCCTTTTTTTTCTTCTCATGCATTATAGCCTGTAGCTTGGTCTTCGCGGCAGCTCTGCCTGTCTCAGCCCAGGATCAGGGGCAGGGACAGGGACAAGGACAAGGACAGGAAGACCAGCAGGCCATGCAGAAGAAGATGGAACGGATGCAGGAGATTGGAGAACGGCTGCAATCAGTTCAGGAGGAAACGCTGCAGGACAATCCCCAGTTGGAAGAGCGGCAGCAGGAATTGGACACCATGGTTCAAGAGACCATGGATAAGCATATGGAAGAGCAGGGTATAAATATGGAAGAGCTTGAATCCCTGCAGTCCAAGTTGCAGTCCCAGGAACTGGATAAAGACCAGGAAGAAAAACTCAAGGCTGAATGGCAGGAAAAAGTCAACGCCTATCAAGAGGCCCGGATGAAGACCTTAGACAATGAGCAGGTAAAGGAAAGCCAAGAGACATTCCGGGATGACATGGTGAAAGCCATGGAAAAAAAGGACCCCGAGACCAAGTCAATGCTTGATGAGCTGGAGAAGCTGCAGCAAGAGATGCAGGCCATGCAGCAGGGCATGGGACAGGGCATGGGGCAGGGGCAGCAGCAATAGCCTCGGCTCGCCTGAACACTGATGCGTGAATAAAAAATCCCAGCTGACCAGCACCTGGTCAGCTGGGATTTTTTTACTCTTTTTCTGTTTGTTCTGGCGGAGTGGTCTTTGGATTGAGCATAGAGAACAAGTCCAACGGAATGGGCAGGATGGTGCTGGCCTTGCTCTCGTAGGTCATCTCGCGCATGGTCTGCAGATAGCGAAGCTGCAAGGCCTGGGGGTATTTCTGAATGATCTCCGCCGCCTCAGCCAAGCGAGTGGCGGCCTGGTATTCGCCTTCGGCGTTGATGACCTTGGACCGGCGGTCCCGCTCGGCTTCGGCCTGTCTGGCCATGGCCCGCTGCATCTCCTGGGGCAGGTCGATGTATTTGACCTCTACATTGGTCACCTTAATCCCCCAGGGGTCGGTATGTTCATCAAGAATTTCCTGGATTTGATTGTTTATCTTATCCCTGTGGGTTAAGATATCATCCAGCTCAGCCGCACCGCAGACGCTGCGCAGTGTGGTTTGGGACAATTGCGAGGTGGCGAACATGTAGTCTTCCACTTCCAGGATGGCCTTGACCGGATCCATGACCCGGAAATAGATGACTGCGTTGATTTTGACCGAGACATTGTCCTTGGTGATCACATCCTGGCCCGGGACATCCAGGGCGATTATGCGCAAGGACATCTTGACCATCTTATCGATTACAGGAATGAGGATAATCAGCCCTGGACCTTTGGCATGCAGGACCCGGCCCAGCCTGAATACCACCGCCCGCTGGTATTCGTTTAAGATCTTGATGGCCGAGAAGAGAAAGAGGACTACCAGGACGATGATGGGGGCAAATGTGTACACAGTTTCCATGCTCATCTCCTTACTTCATTGGTTTGGGTCGTGATTGAATGCCGAGTTATTCCTTGTCTTCGTGGACAAAGAGGGTCAAGCCCTCTTCCCTGGTGACTCGGACTGGAGTGCCCGGAGAATAGGACCGGTTTTCGTCTGACCTGACTTTCCAGATCTCTCCCCGGACGCGGGCTTTTCCCTCACCCTGATCCCAGGAAATAATGTGTCCGGTTAAGCCCTGCATACCCTCAAAACCTGTTTTTTGGGGCCGAACCTGAGCCCTGGTCACCAGGTACAAAGCAAAAATGATAAAAGCGGATACAGCCAGAACAGTGGGCAGAATGACCTGAAGAGACAAGCCGGTAAACCCATATTCGAACTTGAAGAGAATCATTGAGCCGATGAGAAGACAGACTACTCCCCCGATGCTGAGCAGTCCGTAGCTGGCCACAGCCAGCTCCAGAATGAACAGCACCAGGGCCAGAAAGATGAGCAGCACACCAGCTGCGTTTGTCGGCAGAACAGCCAGGGCGTATAAGCCAAGAAGGAGGCAAATGGCCCCGAATGCGCCAGGAAAAATTGCTCCGGGGTTGCTCAGCTCAAAGAAGAGCCCGGCAATACCGCCCAGGAGGAGAAAATAGGCGATTTGGGGATCCAGGAGCCAGGAGAGGAAAGTAATTCGAAACCCCGGTTCAAAGTTGACCAGGTTCACATCCCGGCTTTCAAAGTTGACTGTCTGGCCTTGAACCTGGAGGCCTCGGGATCCGATTTGGTCCAGCATGTCCTGTGGTGAGTTGGCCAAAAACTCCACTACCCGCAACATGACAGCATCCGAAGCACCAATGCTTTCTGCTTCGGTCACTGCTTTCTCATACCAGTCCACATTGCGACCCTTGGCTTCGGCCACTCCACGAATCAGGCTGACAAAATCATTGGTGATCTTCTTGGCCACGGTCTCCGGGATTTCCTTGCCGCCCATACCCACCGGGGAGGCTGCTCCGATGTTGGTCTGGGGGCTCATGCCGGCCACACTGGAAGCAGCAACCAGAAAGACCCCGGCCGACGCTGCCCTGGCCCCTTTGGGCCCGACCCAGACAGCCACCGGAGTCTGAGCATTGAGGATCATTTTGACCATGTCCCGCATGCTTTGGCCCAATCCTCCCGGGGTATCCAGGCCCAAAAGCAGCACGTGGTGTCCGTCCTTGGCACATGTCTGCAGGGCCTGCTGCAGAAGGTCCTCTTTGGCTGGATTAATGCTTCCCTCCAGTCGAGCATAAAGGACTGAGAT
>JBKHIL010000344.1:0-2798 GCA_046538645.1 Desulfovermiculus sp. | reverse complement strand
TAACGTTATATATCAGGAAATGAAGCCATGGGCATGTGCACTTTGTATTTTCACCAGGAACTTACCGATTTCCTGCCGGCTTCCACCACCGATGGAATCATTTACTATGAACTCAACCGCCGGGCTTCAATCAAGGACATTGTCGAATCCGTGGGACCGCCGCACACTGAAATCGGAACAATCAGAGCCCACAACCAGGCTGTGGGCTTCTGCTTTATCCCGGAACCCGGCCAGGTTCTCCACCTCCATCCCCTTATACCTCCGGTCAACCCCTGTCTGCCCTCCCTCCTTCGCCCCCATCCCTTAACAAAAATACGGTTTATCGTGGATGTCAATGTAGGCAAGCTGGCCAAACTGCTGCGTATCCTCGGCCTGGATGCCGCCTTTCATTTTTCCTGGAAAGATGAGCAGATCGCGGATAAAGCGGATCGTGAAGGGCGCATTGCACTCAGTAAAGACCACGGTCTGCTCAAGCGCACCCGCATCGAGTGGGGCCGATACATCCGGGCAAACACCCCGGATGAACAGCTGCGCGAAGTCCTGACTTTTTATGATATAAAGCCTCCATTTGCCATTTTCACCCGCTGTCTGGCCTGCAACCAGCCCTTACAACCCGTGGCCAAAAAAGACATTGAACACCGGCTCAAACCCAAGACAAAAATCTACTATGAGCGCTTTCACATCTGCCCCCAATGTCATCGTATTTACTGGCGAGGCTCCCATTATGAGCGCATGCAGGCCTGGCTGCGGAAAATCCTGCCCCAAATCACATGATCTCCCCTGAATGAAAACCAGACCAGGACAGCCTCAACTGCGATCAGGCATGTGCTTAGAACTCAAAACTCTGTTTATGTCCCCTTTGTGCATTGACACCTTGCTTACCAGTTGGTAGGTTACTATACATCAGTATACTTTTTGAGTTGGGAGATCTTCCCCTGAATGTGACAACTGGAAATTTTTTGAACAAATTGCCCCGGGGAAGAGGGGATCAAAGACACAGGCCGAGGGAGAATGGTATGCCCGACAAAATCCAGGAACCTACCGTCCATTCATTAAAAAACAAAAATCAAGATCAGGTTTTCCAAGCAAACAGCAGGCAGGATCCATCCCTGGCTCCATGGCCGACTCCGTACTGGCCCCGCGGGGTTGCCCGGGTCATCGAAGGGTTTGAGCGGCCCTTATATGCTCTGCTTCACGATGCGGCCCGGGATTATCCCCGGCAGGTCTATACAATCTTCCAGGGGGCCGAACAGACCTATGCCCAGGTCCTGGAAAACGCGGACAAGATTGCCGCCTTCCTCTCGTCTCAGGGGGTACAGAAGGGAGACCGGGTGGCCATCTTTCTTCCCAACCTTCCTCACTATCCACCGATCTTTTTCGGGATCCTCAAGCTCGGCGCCATCTGTGTCACCTGCAATCCCTTGTATACAGCCAGTGAACTGCGTTACCAGCTGCAGGATGCAGGGGCCAAGGCCGTCTTCTGCATGGACCATCCCCAATTCTACCCCACGGCCCGGGATGCGATTCAGGATACGGACGTGCAAACTGTGGTGGTCTGCAACATAAAGTCTTTCCTGCCCAAGACCACGGCTGTCCTGGGCGGTCTTCTGGGCAAGATCCCGCATGCCGCAGCACACGACCCGGGGCACATCTTTTTTGATGAAATTCTTGACCAACCCCATTCCCAACCGCCTGAAGTAAAAATCAATCCAGTCAATGATCCGGCTTTGATTATCTATACCGGCGGAACAACCGGGGTACCCAAAGGGGCTGTCCTGACCCATGCCAATTTTGTCTATGACGTGATGGCCTGGGATGAGTGGGTCCGTTTTCCCGGCCAGGACGGTCAAGGTGAAGAACGGGTCCAGCCTGGCGGCGAACACTGCTACCTGGGTGTTCTGCCCTGGTATCATATATTCGGCCTCACCCTTTGCCTTATTGGTTCCTGCTACTCGGCCAGCCGTCTCATCTGTATCCCCGACCCCCGAGCCGGAAAACCACCGTTTACTGAAGTCCTCAAGGCAGTCCAGCGTTTCAAGCCCACCATGCTCGTTGCTGTGCCCACAATCTTTTCTGCCTTTAACAACCATCCCCAACTGCACAAATACAACCTGCGCTCCATCCGGGCCTGCGCCTCAGGAGGAGCACCCTTGCCTCAAGAAGTCGCCAAAAAATTTGAACAAAAAACTGGAGCGGTAATATTTGAAGGCTATGGACTGAGTGAAACCGCTCCAGTCATTGCCGGCAACCCCAGTGATATCACATTGCGCCGTTTTGGTTCGGTTGGCTTTCCCTGGCCCAATACAGATATCAAAATCGTGGACCTGGAGACCGGGTATATGGTTCTGTCCCAGGGTGAAGACGGAGAGATTGCCGTGCATGGCCCGCAAGTCATGCAGGGGTACTGGCGCAACCCTCAGGCCAATGCAGCCGTATTTCGCGATATTGAAGGCCGGCGTTACTTCTTGACCGGAGATATCGGGCACATCGATGCAGATGGCTACATTGTCATCACTGACCGCAAAAAAGATGTTGTTCTCGTGGGTGGGTTCAACTGTTATCCCCGGGAAGTGGAAGAGGTCCTCTATGAACACCCCAAGGTGGCCCAGGCTGCAGTGGTCGGCATTCCCCATCCCACCAGCGGCGAACAGGTCAAGGCCTTTGTCCAGCTCCGGGCCGGCGAGGACGCTACAGAACAGGAGATACTAAACTTCTGTCAGGAACGCCTGGCTGGCTACAAGCGGCCCAGGAGCGTTGAGTTCAGGACCGAGCTGCCGACCTCGGCAGTGGGCAAGGTC
>JBKHIL010000343.1:0-2807 GCA_046538645.1 Desulfovermiculus sp. | reverse complement strand
GTGCAGGGCAGGAAAACGAAAACTTTAATGCAAGCGAGGTTGTCCATGGGCATGTTGTGTTTTGGTGAGAGCTTGAACGTGATGGGCACCAAGATTGGGAGGGCCTTCAAGGAAATGGACCCCAAGCCCATCCAAGAGGAGGCTGTGTTTCAAAAAGAAAAGGGTATGGATTATATTGATATCAACCTTGGGCCAGCCAAGAAGACCGGGGTGGAGCTCATGCCCTGGGTGGTGGAGACAGTGCAGGAGGTTGTCGATCTGCCCTTACTCCTGGACACATCCAATATCGACGCCATTGAGGCCGGACTCAAGGTATGCAAACAGACGCCGATCATCAATTCCATTATGTGCCGTCCGGAGCGCTATGAAAAAATGCTCCCTCTGGCCGTGGAATACAATGCCGACTTTGTGGCCCTGATGTGGGGCCCGGAGGGGCTGCCCAGGGACGAAAACGAGCGGGCCGCCCTGGCAGTGGAGCTCATTACTGTGGCCAATGAAATGGGCATTCCCAATGAAAAGATCTGGGTGGACGGCATCGTCACCCCGGTCAATGTGCAGCAAGAGCACGCCATGAGCTTGATCAAATTCTATGAAATGCTGCCGGATATCGCTCCCGGAGCCAAATCAACCTGCGGTCTGTCAAATATTTCCAACGGGGCCCCGAATCACCTCCGGGACATCCTGAATCAAGTCTATGCCGTGATGCTCAAAAAGGTGGGGATGGCCTCCATTATTTCCGATCCCAGGGATGACACCTTGACCGCAATTGCCAAGGACCAGCGCAAGGATCTGGAAGAGGTGGTTTATGCCATGATGGATGGCAATGAGCCGGATTTAAACAGCCTGTCCAAGGAGATGGTTGATGTGGCCAAGACGACCAAGGTGCTCATGGGCCGTTCCCTGTATTCCGACTCCTGGCTGGAACTCTAGGCGGAGCACATTTTCAGTTCGTTCAAACGGCTGAGCCACAAAAAAACCTCCCGCGTCCGCGGGAGGTTTTTTTGTGGGAACTACTTCTTGCCCTTCACTTTTCTCCTGCTCTTGAGCCACTGGTAAAGCCGCGGTTCCATGCCCTGGTCCTTGGGCTGGTAAAAGGTGGTGTTCATCAGACCGCTGGGAAGATATTCCTGCTCGATCCATGCCCCGGGATAGGCATGCGGGTATTTGTAGCCTTGGCCGTACCCCCATTTTTTGTGCAAGGCAGAGGAGGGGTTGCGCAGATGGAGGGGAACCGGTTTGAGCCCGTTTTCCCGGATTTCTTTCTGGGCGGCCAGATAGCCTGCATAGGCGGAATTGCTTTTGGGAGCCAGGGCCAGATAGCAGACGGTCTCAGCCAGGGGAATAAATCCTTCAGGCATGCCTACCAGGTCCACGGATTGAAAACAGGATACAGCCATGGGCAAGGCCTGGGGATCGGCGAGCCCGACATCTTCAGAGGCGGACAAAATAAGACGGCGGCAAATAAAACGCGGATCTTCTCCTCCTTCCACCATGGCGGCCAGGTAGTACAGTGCAGCGTCGGGATCGCTGCCCCGGATCGACTTGATCAGGGCTGAAGCCAGCTCATAGTGGCTGTCCCCATCCCGGTCACTGCGCTGCAGAATCTCCGGGAGAACAGAACGCAGGGTCTCGGGATTCAAACTTTTCTCCGGAAGATCACTTGTATATTCAATGAGGTTGAAAAGTGTGCGCGCATCGCCGTTGCAGTTGTGAATGAGGAGTTCAATGCTCTGTTCAGGGAGGTGTCTGCCTACAGCTTGCAAACCTTTGTCCGCCAGCAGCCTGAGCTCTTTTTCCTGCAGGGGCTCAAGGCGCAGAGTGTGCAGCCGGGAAAGAAGTTGTTTTGTTATACAAAAAGAGGGGTTTTCCGTGGTGGTGGCCAGGAGAATCAAGCGGCCTGATTCGATCAGGGGGAGAAAAAAGTCCTGCTGGGCCTTGGAAAACCGGTGCACTTCGTCCAGGATCAAGACTTCGGCCCCGGCCAGTTTCTTCCGCAGAGCAGCTAAGCCGATCTCAGGTGCACTTGCTCGCAGGAAAGGACGGTTCATGGCTTTGGCCATCAATAGGGCCAGGGTGGACTTTCCGCACCCTGGGGGACCAAAAAGAAGGAGACTCGTCGGGTTGTCGGGCCGCATCAGGGTTTGAATGTGAGGAACGAGGCGCTCCTGGCCGATAAAGTCCTCCAGCCGGGTTGGACGGAGACGTTCGGCCAGGGGCTGGGTTGGCTGGGAGCTGGCGTCTGCCATGTATCAATCCGGTGATGAGTTGGAGGATTTCCTCTCTTGGCCAGGAGGCGAAGATCTGGGTTTGTGTTCAGAGGTATCGGATTCATCCACCTCCAAGCCCAGATCATGGACCAGTGAGCTCAGATCCAAGATTTCTTCATTTTCTGATTCTTCAGATGCCGGCCCCCGGGGCTCGGTTTTTTCCTGGCCTGGACCATCAACCGGATTTGAGGACTCAGGAGGGGATTGCTCCGGAGATTGCGAAGCGGACTGGGGGTAAAGGAGAGTGTCCAGGTCCGGGAAGTCGAGCTCATCTTCCCCCCCATCGCTGGCATTCACATCAGGCTGTCTCTGCGAGTCGAGATGGGGTTGGGAAGAAGAGGGCCGGGCTTCATGTCCTGCCCCGAAAGGCTCTTTTGGACTCTGCTCACGGTCGGAGAAAAGTGCTGAAAGAGGAGTTCCGTCCTCGTTTTCAGGCACTTGTCGCCGGTGCCTGCGTTCCGGGGCCGAGGCCACCACCCAGTCAAGGTTCAAGGCCTTTTTGGCTCCGGTCCAGTCCCTCCCGCATCTGGGGCAGGAAGG
>JBKHIL010000342.1:0-2820 GCA_046538645.1 Desulfovermiculus sp. | reverse complement strand
TCCATTATGCATTTCCTCTCTGCCGCAGATTCAAAACATATTCGCCCAGGTCCAGCAGCTGTGGATCGCTTCGCCTGGGGCCGGCCAGTTGGCATCCAGATGCGTTTGTTCCTGGAGCCGGGGGGAGATAGAGGACCGGTTGACCGCTGACATTGGCAAAGAGTGTGTCTGCGAACTGTTCATACGTATCGGCCAGGGATAATCCCGGCTCTGCACGGCTGCCTGTACATGCCGGCAGGAGGAGAAAATCGGCCTGCTCAAAAAGCCTCTGCATGTCTGCAACCAGGCGGGACCTGATGCGGCAGGCGTCTTCATAGGCCTGATAGCGCTCAAACTGAAAATAGGCCCCCTGGAACAGGTAGCTTTTGATCAAGGAACCAAAAGCGGCCCCGCGCGAACGTAGAAACATCTGGTTCCAGTTCCTGGCTCCCGGCTCCCTGTGCCCGTAGCGGACCGAATCGTAGCGTCCGGCGCAGGATGAGGCCTCCACCGATCCCACAATATTGTGCACCAGGGAAAAAAGATCCGTATCAAGCAGGGAGAGCTCCTGAACGGAAAAGCCGGCCTGAGCCAACTCCTCTGCAGTTTTGTGCAGCTCTTTGCATTCATCCGCCGCAGGCACACCCGCCGTCCCGGGAATGATGCCGATGCGAGTGTTTTCCGGCTTGATGCCTGATGCGGAAAAATCCAGGGCCGGCTCATCCGGCTGGGAGAAATCCATGGGATCCGGGCCGGCTATGGCGGCCAGTATCTCTCTGATCCGGCCCGCACCGGATGCGAGCAGGCCTATGCTTTCCATGGACGGAATAAGGCCGATCACGCCCAGGCTGGAGACCAGACCGTAACTGGACTTGAATCCGCAGACCCCGGCCTGGGCTGCGGCCACTCGGCCCTCCCCCATCAAGTCCAGCACCATTTCCACATCTGCTGCCTTTTCTGTCAACGCATCTCCCGCCCGGCTGCCGCTCAGGCCAAATCCAAGCTCACTCATCCGGGTTGAGCCGCAGATCACAGCCCCGGCTTCGCGAAGCCGGCTGATGACACGTGCGTCCTCCAGGGAGGTAAAATTCTCCAATGCTCTGGAACCCGCATCTGTGGGCCAGCCCTGTACAGAGAAATTGGGCTGAACTACAACCCGCACCTCCTGCAGGGGGCCGCTGCCGGAGACGTCGGCATCAGGGCTGCGGTGATAAAATATCGAGTCCATATTATATTTCCTATTCCAGAATGCTGGCGACCTTAAAGTAGTTGCCCTTAACCGCTGGTGCGTTCTCCAGAAACCGTCCGGATTTTGCCAGGGGCGAGCGGAAAGCCTGGATTCCCGGACGCGTGCGGTTGACGGCCGGGGCGACACTGCGTATCGGCGCCTCATTGCCCGCCTTTTCTGCGGCCGCATTGGCCATGTCCTTGGCCCTGTCCAGGATATCCTGCATTACGGGCCGCTCCTGCTCAGAAATGCCGATCCGGGCTGCCCAGGATATACGGTCGATATCGTTTCCCTGTTCCGCTGTGCCCGGCAGGACCTCCTTTTTGTCCAGATCAAAGAGCTCCAGCTCGGCCAGCTGTTCGCGCTGCACAGCCGAAGGCGCACCGGTGAGCGGGCAGGCCGCGCTGCGGTTCTTGGGAAAGGCGATGACCTCCCGAATGGAGGAGGTGCCCAGGATCATGGAAACCGTCCGGTCCATGCCCAAAGCCAGTCCCCCGTGCGGCGGCGGACCGAAATCAAAGGCCCGCAGGAAAAAGCCGAACTTCTCTCTCGTCTCCTCCTCGGTCAGGCCCAGGGCGGTAAAAATTTGGCGCTGCACCTCCTGGTCGCTGATGCGGATACTGCCCCCTCCGAGCTCTTCGCCGTTGACCACCAGATCATAGGCCCGGGAGCGCAGGGACAAAAGATCCTTTCTATTGTGCGGATCGAAATCAGTGCGGTCCGGTGCGGTAAACGGGTGGTGGCTGGAGGTGATCTCTCCGTCCTCAGTGGCCTCGAACAGGGGAAAGTCAGTAATCCACACCGGGCAGTACGTGTCTTGGGGGATCAGACCGAGCCGTTTGGCCATGTGCAGGCGAAGCTGACCCAGGGCCGAGACGACCACATCGTAGGATGGATCGGCGACCATGATCAGCACATCGCCGTCCTGGACATCAAAGCGTTTTTTGAGCCCTTCAAGCTCCTCCGGGCTGAAGTACTGGACGATGTTGGACTCCAGTTCCCCTCCAATGGCCCGCATCCAGGTCATTCCCTTGGCTCCAAATGATGGGGCGATTTGCTTGGCATACTCGTTTTGCAGCACGTTCTTGGAGAGCCTTTCAGACTGCCCTTTGACGTTGATCCCCTTGATGCAGCCTCCCCGCTGCATAATCTGCCGGAAGATGGAATATCTGGTGTCCCCAAACAAGTCAGTGACGTCTACAAAAAGAAGGCCAAAGCGCAGGTCCGGCCGGTCCGTGCCGGTGGTGTCCATAGCCTCGGCCCAGCTCATGCGCGCAAAAGGCCGGGGAAGGGAAATACCGCCCAGGGCGAACATTTTGCCACTCAGCTTTTCGATCAGCTCATAGATGAATTCCTCATCAATGAACGAGGCTTCCAGGTCCAGCTGGGTGAACTCCGGCTGCCGGTTGGGACGCAGATCCTCATCCCTGAAGCAGCGGGTCAATTGGAAATAGCGCTCCAGTCCTCCGACCATGAGCAGCTGCTTGAAAAGCTGCGGGGACTGGGGCAGGGCATAGAAATTCTTGGGATGCACGCGGCTGGGGACCAGATAGTCTCGGGCCCCTTCAGGGGTGCTGGCCGTGAGCATCGGGGTCTCGATTTCCAGAAAATCT
>JBKHIL010000341.1:0-2833 GCA_046538645.1 Desulfovermiculus sp. | reverse complement strand
AGCAGAAAACATAGCATCCCTCTGCACAAGAGTAAAGCGCGATCAGGGGTCGAGCTACGGTGATTTTGTTCTCAGGTGTAAGTTTCCAGGAGTGTTCAGGTTTCATACGAGTATATCGCCCCTGTCATGCCTTGATATATCGTGATTTGGTGGGTTCATGCCTACAGGAGTGACCGCAGCTGTAGGGCATTCTCGACTGCGGCCCCGGAATCCGTATTATCGAAATAGACATGCACTTCTCGACCTTCAGTCAGCCAGACCCGAATGGCTTCGGCCCAGCCCATAAGTTCATCATCGGTATAGGCGGATTGATAGGTTGCCCTGTTCCCATGCAATCGAATATAGACCAGATTTGCGGTTATCCGGTCCCACCGCGGCCAGTCAGCAGCATCGGAGATGCATGCGGCCAGGTTATGTCTGGCCAGACACTCGGCAGTTTCCGCATCGAACCAGGAGGTGTCCCGGAACTCAAGGGCATGTCCAGCCTCAGGCCATGTGCGTAAGGCCTGGGCAAAGGCCTGCAAGCGGGGTATATCCTTGGACAGTGAGGCTGGCAATTGCCAGCAAATGGCCAAAAGTTTGCCCTGCAAGGGTTTGAGATTCTGTTTCTGCCTGGCCACAGACTGCTCCGGCTCCTTGAGCCGCTTGGTGTGCGTGGTGTATCTGCTGCCCTTGGCGGCAAAGGCAAAGCCCTCCGGTGTGCGCTCCGCCCAGGATCTGACCGTGTCTTCCTTGAGCAGGCGATAAAAAGTTGCATTGATTTCCACAGACTGAAACTGGGAAGCATAGTGCTCCAGCCAGCGCTTTTGAGGCACACCTTCATACAATGATCCTTTCCACTCCTTGTAATTCCACCCGCTGGTGCCGATGTACAAAGCGTTCATGATATGATCAAGCTCTCTTTTGGTTATACGTTCCAAGTATTACCAGGACGTGATAAGGCCTGAGACACTTCGGGGCTGGTTGGAGCCCCAGCCCGCGATTGCCAGGTCTTAACGGTCCACTTACGAAACCATAAGAGCCACCGGGAAATCATTGAGCAATCTGCTCACTGCCTGCGGGCCGCCTTGAACTTGGGTATTGGTCAGGATATTGTTCCAGGTGCCCTCTGGGAGACTGACCATGGTATCCTCCCACATTCCGTCCAGGGAGAGGGGAAGGCGGGGCACAATGCTTACCGCCTGCCCGCCCCGGACAAAAGCCAGGACATGGGCGGCTTTGGCCCCCTGGACCGAAAGAGGCTCATAGCTGCCAGCCGGACCGAAGATTTCAGGCATCCGGCGGCGAAGATGCAGCGCCTGGCGCACAAGCCACAGCTTGGGCAGTCCCTCGCATATCCGGTCCATTATTTGCTGGAGGGAAAGATGATCTATTTCACTTAGCAGATTGCGGCGCAAGGTATAATCCACCGGCCTTCGATTGTCCGGATCGACCAGACTGAAGTCCCAGAGCTCGGTTCCCTGATACAGATCCGGGACTCCAGGGCAGGTCAGTTTCAGAAGTGTTTGGGACAAGCTGTTGATATATCCAGCATCCTCAATTTCCCGGACCAGGGTCTGAACTTCGGACATAAAGGCCTGATTTTGATACAAAGCCTGAATAAAAGAGTGCAGAGTTTCTTCATATCCAGCCTCAACTCTGGTCCATGAGGTATGGGTCTTGGCCTCCCTGGCCGCCTTTTCCGCATATTCGTGCAGGCGGTCTTCTTCAAGAGGCCATGCCCCGACCAAGGTCTGATACAGGAGATATTCCAGGTTGGCTTCCGGCCACCCTTGTGATTTGTGAGCTTTATTGCCAGCCGCCCATCTGCGCACATACTCGGACCAGCGCCGGGGGATCTCCGAGAGTACGGCCAATCTGGCCCGGACATCCTCGCTGCGTTTTGTGTCGTGGGTCGAAGTAGCGGACATGGCCAGCGGCGTGGTCTGCAGGCGCTCCTGCATGGCCTGATGAAATTCTTGCGGGGAGAGGCCGAAACTGCCCGGATCGCCACCCACTTCATTTAAGGCTATGAACCGATTGTAACAATAAAAGGCCGTGTCCTCAGCTCCCTTAGCCATAGCCGGAGCGGTAAGCTGCTGGAGGCGCATGACAAATTCTGACTCCTGTTCACCGCTCTTTTCCAGTAAAAGGATCTTTTCAATGAACTGCAGGAGCTCAGGGTCAGTATCCGGCAGAGATTCTTGGGTCTGAGCCATGACTGTGCGGATGATTTCACTGTCTTCAGGATCAACTTGTCCACTCTCAGCCCGGATGTAGGTCCGATAGATCGGCGTCTGGACTGCGATTTCCGTGAGCACAGCCTCTAATTCCGGGAGGGTGAAATCCCGGTACCGTCTGTTTCTGCTGCAAATAGAGCGCAGAACCTCGCACAGACGGTGCACATCACTGCCAAAAAGCTCTTTGAGCACCAGGCGCTTTTTGGAGTGCAGGACGTGGTGGTATTGCGGGGAACAGCAAGTAAAATCTGCATAGAAATCGGTCAGGATTTTTTCTGCGTTCTTATCTGTTAAAAGATGCAAGGCAACATTTAAAAAATCATATCCAGTGGTTCCCTGGACCGGCCAGGAAGAGCGAAGCCTTTCTCCTGGATGCAGGATTTTTTCAGCCACAATCCAGACCCCGGAACTGAACTGGCGCAAGCGGCGGAAGTATTGTTCCGGATCGCGAAGTCCATCCGGGTGGTCGATGCGCAGTCCGTCCAGCCAGCCTTCACTCAGCCAGCGGTGAACCAGGAAGTGGGTGTCGGCAAAAACTTCTTCATCCTCCACCCGGAGTCCAACCAGGGTGTTGATATCAAAGAAGCGGCGATAGCCGATATCCCGGCCGGCCA
>JBKHIL010000062.1:0-8170 GCA_046538645.1 Desulfovermiculus sp. | reverse complement strand
GCCTGGTCATCTTCAACCACTAAAATGGTCTCTGAGCCTGAACAATCCTCCTCTTCCACCTTGCGTTTCTGTCCCTGAGTGGGATCTTTCGTCACCCGGGGCAGGTAGATCTTGAAAGTAGCTCCCGCTCCAGGCTCGCTGTACACCCAGATATATCCACTGCTTTGCTTTATTATCCCATAGACCATGGACAGTCCCAGTCCAGTGCCCTTGCCCTTCTCCTTGGTGGTAAAAAACGGTTCAAAGATCTGGGACTGGAGCTCAGGGGACATGCCTTCTCCGGTATCGCTCAGAGCCAGCAAGACATATTGACCAGGGCTGACGACCCGTCCGTGGCTCTCTGAATAGCTTTGGTCCAGATCTGCGTTTGCAGTTTCAATGGTCAGTTTTCCACCCTCCGGCATAGCATCCCGGGCATTGACCGCTAAATTCATTATTACCTGCTCTATTTGTCCCGGATCGGCTTCTATCAGGCCCAGGCCAGGGGCCAAAATGGTCTCAAGCTCAATGTCCTCCCCAATAATACGCCGAATCATCTTACTTATATCCGGCAACAACTCATTGAGATCCAGGACCTCAGGCTGCAGGATTTGCCTGCGGCTAAAGGCCAAAAGCTGCCTGGTCAGATACGAGGCCTTCTCTCCAGCCTCTTTGATATGCTCCAGAATATCGTACAAGTGCTCATCCTGGGCATAGTCCAGAAGGGCCAGTTCTGAATTGCCGATGATAGTTGTTAATACATTATTGAAGTCATGGGCTACCCCTCCGGCCAAGCGTCCAATGGCCTCCATTTTTTGGGCCTGCAACAATTGCGATTGTAGCTTTTCTTGCTCTTTTTCGGCCTGTTTGCGATCAGTCACATCCCATACTGTTGAAACCATGTATTCATTACCCGGTAGGATGATATTCTGGGCCGTAATATAGAAGAGGTCTTGCCCCGGCCTGGATACGGGCACATCTTGCCAGATCATTCGGTTCGAATCTCCGCTGGCACAGTCCTCCAATACCCTGTGCTTGATCTGTTCTCTGTATTCCGGATCCGGGTACACAACCTCCCAGAAGTCATTGGGCGGAGCCAAATCATCGCGGGTGATTCGGTAAATCTTCACAAAATTGTCATTCATGTAGGAAAAATGGACCTCTGGCTTAACGGAGTTTACAGCTACCCCCACTGGGAGATTATCCAGTGTGGACTTGATAAAGGATTCTTGCTGCCGCAAGGCTTCTTCTACTTGCCTGCGTTCAACAATCTCCCCGATGAGCCGGGCCGCTGTTTCCATGCGCCGTTTGGCGTTTTCGATAAGACAAGACGGACGGGGCTCATAGCATTTGGCGGACTGGAAAAGATCGTTGATTTTAACTTGATACTTACTAGCCAGTTTCAGTAATGTTGACCAGTCTTGAGGCGGGTCCCCATACCCCAGATTAATAGTCCCAATAATTTTTCCTTGACAGCGTATAGGTACCGCATACAATCGAATCCCGCCAGCACACTCAATGTCCACCGGCTCACCTTTTTCCATGCAAGCCTGGGCAGCTCCCCAGCAGGATTCGTGGCACAGCCACCTGCCGCAGGTCAGGGCCTGGCGATTATCTTCTGTATTGCATAACCGCCAGGAGGCCTTATCCATGAACCGGCACCACTTGGAGGAAAATATGCCCAGGGCGTAATCACCATTGGCCTCATAGACCGCAACCGAAGATTCCAGGAGGTCCAGGAAGTCTTTGACAATGTCCACAAGCACATCTTGCCCCACCGAATCCAGGATGAACCGGCTGGTGTTCAAAGATAAGAGATCTCCGTATTCAGGCGTGTAATTCTCTTCAGATTCATGCTGCGGCTCAAGCATCCACTGAATGCGCTTGAGATCCTCCTCTGTCCGCTTTTGCTCACTTATGTCTGTGACAAAGCCTTGAAAGAAAAAACAGCCTGCATCTTGAACTGACACTTTCCGGACAGTTATGGAGACCCAGACCCGGGTTTTATCCCGGCGCAGAAAACGGCACTTATAATTGGCCACTTCACTCTGTGTGTGCAGAAGATGGAGGACCTTTTTGCTGTCATCAGAGTCGGCGTACACTTGAGTTGGAATATGTGTTATGTCCTGAATCAAATCCAGGGCTGAAGCATATCCCAATAAATGAGCCATTGCTGTATTGACAGAGTGAAAACGACCAGCAGGAGTGGAGATAAAAATACCCACTGGGGCATTGACAAAGAGATCCTCATACTGCTCCAGAGAGAGGCGTGGGGAATTTAAATCCCGTGCTGTTGCTTGGTGAACAGGCATGCATAATCCTTATATAAGGTTAGGTGGTTTCCAGCCAAGTCGATCCAGGTTTGGCCTTTTCAACCAGCGAGCAATTAAACTCTTAAACTAACCTCTATATCATTTACACATGATGTTCCAGATCAGTCAAACAATAAATTTATTAAGCAAAGCGCGGCCTGCGCTTGTGCACAAAGGCCTGCACCCCTTCGGCAAAATCCGGATCCGACCAGGCCTGGACCTGTCTTTCAGCCTCATCTTCCAGATGCCGGCTCAAGTCCTGGTTCTGACTGGCCTTGATCAGGGCCTTGATGGACAAAATCGCACCCTGCGGACCACTCGCCAGCTTATCGCCCAGTTTCAAGACTTTTTCTTCCAGCTCCTGATCAGGAACCACTTGAGTAAAAATTCCCAGCTCATGAGCTTCCTGGGCAGGCAAGGTCCGTCCGGAGAGCATGAGCTCCATGGCCCGGTGCATGCCCACCACCCGGGGCAGGAACCAGGAGGCCCCGCTGTCCGGGACCGCGGCAATATTCACAAAATTGGGGGCAAACCGGGCCGATTCTGCCGCAATACTTATATCGCAGGCCATGACCAAAGCCGTGCCTGCTCCGGCCGCCACTCCGTTGACCGCGGCCACAACCGGCTTGTCCATTGCCTGCAATTTGGTAATAAGCTTACCGGCCAGATCGACAATCTCCCGCTTTTTGGGTCTGTCATCAGCCTGCATCAGCCAGCCTAAATCGCCACCGGCACAGAATGCCGGGCCGGTACCGGTCAGAACCAGAACCCGCACCTTGTCATCTGCTGAGAACTCATCTAGGATCTGACGCAGTTCTTCGGTCATGGTCTTATTTATAGCATTGTATTCCTTGGGCCTGTCCAGAGTGATCACCCCCAGGCCCGGCTGAGGACACTCATACCGGCATGTACTTAGCTCCATGTTCATCCCTTTTATCCCTCATATATATCTTACCGTCCGAACGGTAAGCATTTTATATTCCTCATCCCTCAGGAAAACTTCTCTCTTTTATAGAAATAAAAATTTATTGCGGCCGGGTCGACCCGGCCGCAATAAATTTTTAACTGGTGAAGGTGCCAGTAAATTCCGGTTTGCGTTTTTCCAAGAAAGCGGTGGCTCCTTCTTTGGCATCCTGGCTGACAAAGCTGGTGGCGAATGACTCCACCTCATATGCGCACCCGGTCTTCAAATCTGTTTCCACTCCGCGGTCAATAACCTGCTTGATGGCCCGCAGCGAGACCCGGCCCTTGGCAGCCATCTTCTTGGCCACCTTCATCACTGTGTCCTTGAGCTCGGCATGGGGAAAGATTTGGGCGACCAGCCCAATGTCCCTGGCTTCCTGGGCCGTGATCTGATCACCGGTCATGCACAGCTCTTTGGCCTTGGCCCGCCCTACCAGCCTGGACAGTCGCTGGGTTCCGCCAAACCCGGGAATAATGCCCAGATTGATCTCCGGCTGACCGAACTTGGCCTGATCCGAGGCATAAATAAAATCACAGCTCATGGCCATCTCACATCCCCCGCCGAGGGCAAATCCGTTCACGCAGGCGATGACCGGGATAGGCAGATCTTCAAGGGCAAAAAAGACATCATGTCCTTTTTGGGCGAACATCCTGGCCTGCAGGGCATTCATTTTTGGAAACTCGGAAATATCCGCCCCGGCTACAAAGGCCTTGTCTCCGGCCCCGGTGATGACCATGACTCGGGCATCCGCATTGGCTCGAATCTCTAAAATGGCCTGCTCCAGTTCCTGCAATGTATCAGGATTTAATGCATTGAGCACCTTGGGGCGATTGATGGTCACCACTGCCACATTGTCTTGCATCTCAAGCGAAATGTTCTCATAGGCCATACACGTTTCTCCTTTGTTCAGCTGAACTGACAAGAGGTTCTTTTGACGATCAACCAATCTGTGTTCAACAGACAGTGCCATGGTGTTATGGAAAATTCAAATAGTTTCAACATGGCCGGCTCTTGACGGACAACCCTTCATCGGGTCATTGTAAAGCCGTGGCACTCAGGCCAAGCGTACCTCAAACTTCTAGCCCCTGAAAAACTGTCATGTCCAAACGACTCAGCATTAAAGATTTCCCTGTATCACTCAACCTCCCGGTGCAGTGGGGGGATATGGATGCCTTCCAGCACGTAAACAACGCCCGGTTCTTTCGTTTCTTTGAATCCGCTAGGGTGTATTATTTCCAGGCTACAGACCTGCAGGATTTTTTCGCCGGCTCCAGGCTGAGCTTTATCCTGGCCAAGACCGGGTGCACCTTTATCGCTCCCCTGACCTATCCAGATACAATCAGCGTAGGCTGCCGCACGGTCCGGATCACGGCCTCGAAGATGGAACAGCAGTACCTGATTCATTCCCAAAAGCTGGGTTCAGCCGCAGCCCTGGGCACTGCGACCCTGACGGCCTTTGACTATCAGGACATGAGCCGGGCCGAATACCCGGCCGAGGTCATTGAAACGATCTGCGAACGCGAAAAACTGGAACTTAAGTCTTTGGGATAACCTGGCGTGCAAGTGTACTGCGTGGGCGGCTCGGTCCGGGATTCTCTGCTGGGCAAATCAGAGACGGATACTGACTACGTGGTCCTGGGATGCACAGAGCAGGACTTTTTGCGCTCCTTTCCCAAAGCCCGGAAGGTGGGACAGCATCACCCGGTTTTTCTTTTCAATGGCCGGCAGTATACTTTGTCCTCCGCTCAAAGCATTGACCAGGACCTCAAAAGCAGGGATCTGACCATCAATGCCCTGGCCCTTGATCACGACGGGTATCTCTATGCCCACCCCCTGGCCCTTTCTGATCTGGCCCGCAAAAACCTGCGCCCCATAGCCTGGTCCAATTTCTTTGCCGACCCTCTGCGCGTCTTCCGGGCGGCCAGGTTTAAGGCCTGCCTGGAGGATTTCAAAGCTTCGTCCGAACTCAGGGACCTTATGCATCAGATATCGGGCTCTGGACTCCTCAACCGGGTGGCTGCCGAGCGGGCAGGCCGGGAGGTCCGGCTGGCCTGTACGGGAAACAGACCCGGCCATTTCCTGCGTCTGCTGGCCTGTACCCGGTGTCTTGAGCCGTGGCTGGCCGGGCTGGCGGTCTCGGACTTTAAAGAAACGGCCCGGATCATGGATATCCTGGCCGGAAATGAGAAGCAGGTATGGATGGCTTTGGTGCACAGGATACAAACTGGTTGTCAGGAGCAGATCTCTGGCCTCGAGCCGGATACAGCCAGCGGATCCCTGGCTGCAGATATTGGCCGCAGACTGCGTCTGCCCAATCAGCTGATTGCCGTCGGCCGCTGTGCCGCAACCTGGCATCGAGCAGCCTGCATGTATCAAAATCTGGATGTATCCCTCCGGGTCCGTCTCCTCCTTGATCTGCACGAGCACAATGCCCTGGACGATCTTGCAGCCCTGGCCAAGGCCAGGACCGGAGCTGAGCTCACCCATCGGTTCAAAGCTGATTTACACACTGTCCTTGAGGTGCGCCTGCCTTTGGCCTGGCGGAACAAGGGCCGTTCTTCCGGAGAATATTTGCATCTTTTGCGCTGCAGGGCCTTGCAGAAATGAAGCAGAACCCGAATTTTGACTCCACACTCACCCTGCACCTGGTGCTCACCGGCCGGGTACAGGGCGTGGGGTTTCGGCCCTTTGTCTACCGGCTGGCCCGGGAGATGAGCCTGACCGGCCGGGTGCGCAATACTCCTCAGGGAGTGGAGATCCTGGTCCAGGGCGGACGGGAAATCCTGGACGACTTTTGCCGCCGCCTGCACACAGAGCTGCCTCCCCTGGCCCATATAGCCGGAATGGACAGCTCAGGCCTGGAAAATCACCCCTTGATCCAGGACTTTTTCATAGATACCAGCACACAGGGACAGGGGCACAATGTACAGATAAGCCCGGACATAGCCACCTGCCAGGAGTGCCGGCAGGAGATCCTGGATCAATGTGACCGCCGTTTTCTCTACCCATTCACCAATTGCACCAACTGCGGACCCCGGTATACCATTACACGGAGCATACCCTACGACCGGGCCAACACGTCCATGGCCTGCTTCTCTTTGTGCCCCGATTGCGAACAGGAGTACTTTGATCCCCAGAACCGGCGCTTTCATGCCCAGCCCAATGCCTGCCCTGTGTGCGGGCCGTGTCTGTGGTCCGCTACCCCGAATGGAACCGTCCAGGGTCATGGCAGCCAGGCCCTGGACCAGGCCGCCATGACCCTGGCTCAGGGACGTATAGTGGCCATCAAGGGGCTTGGCGGATTCCATCTGGCCTGCCTGGCCTGTGATCCCAGTGCAGTTCAGGCCCTTCGCCAGCGAAAAAACAGGCCCAGCAAGCCCCTTGCAGTCATGGTCCCGGACCTTCAGACCGCCGCAGCCCTGGCCTCTCTCACCCCGGCCGATAAAAGCTGGCTCACGGGGATGATAAAGCCCATTGTCCTGGTGCAGCGAAAAGAAGACGCCGGACTGCCGGACTGCCTGGCCCCGGATACAGAGAGCATCGGCCTCATGCTCCCTTATACCCCCTTGCACCTGGTCCTGCTGCACAAGCTGAAAGCCTGTCTGCCCAGGGATCTGCCCCAGGCCCTGGTCATGACCTCAGGCAATGCCGGGGGTGAACCCATCGTTCTGGGCAACCGGGATTCCCTGAACCGGCTGTCCTTTATTGCTGATCTCTTTCTCCTCCACAACCGGGATATCCTGGTCCGCTGCGACGACTCGGTCCTGCGCACCCTCCCGGAGCGCAAAGCCCCCCTTATCCTGCGCCGGGCCAGAGGATTTGCCCCCAGCCCCATCCGGATGGCACAGCCTGGACCGTGCGTTCTTGGACTGGGTCCTGAACTCAAGACCACCGTGTGCCTGACCAAGGAAGATCAGGCCTTTGTCTCCCAGCATATTGGAGATCTGAACAATCTGGCCAGCTTTGATTATTATCAGGATACTATCGAGCACCTGCAGGACATCCTGCAGATCGCTCCTCAGGCCCTGATCACTGATCTGCACCCTGATTTTTTAAGCACCCGCTATGCTGTGGAACAAGACAGGCTCCCGGTCTTTGCCCTCCAGCACCATGTGGCTCATATCCTGGCCGTGCTGGCTGAAAACAGATGCCGGCATCCTGTATTGGGTCTGACCCTGGATGGGACCGGATTGGGCGATGACCACACTTTGTGGGGAGGGGAAATCATATATGTCAACCCGGAAACTCTTGAGTATCGCCGTTTGGGTCACTTCAGTCCCCTGACTCTGCCCGGCGGAGACAGGGCCATGATGGAGCCCTGGCGCATAGCCCAGAGTCTTTTGTATTCCCTGGGCATACAAAAACCTGAAAATCGTGCCTGGCCCTGGCTGAGCAATTATGCCCGGGCCAGCGATGTTGTCGGCCAGATGCTGGAGAAAAACATCAACTGTATTTCCAGCACCAGTTGCGGGCGTCTGTTTGATGCCGTCTCCGCCCTCCTTGGCCTCTGCGAGCACACTGATTATGAGGGACAGGCCGCAATCCGGCTGGAGGCAAACCAAGCCAAAAGCGAAAGCGTGGCCTACAACTGCCATGTGCTCCGGGACCAGGATGGGATGATCTTAAATACCGCCCACCTCTTTTCCCAGGTGTATTCAGAGTGGACATCCGGCATTCCCGTTCCGGTTATCAGCCGCAGGTTTCATCTCGGTCTGATCCAGGGTCTGACCGACTGGGCGGTGGCCGTATCCAGACAGACAGGAATAAACAAAATAGCTTTAAGCGGCGGAGTATTTCAAAATGTTACCTTGGCCGGCACACTGCCGGCCAGGCTCGAAAATTACGGCCTTATCCCCCTGATGCATCGCTTTCTGCCCCCAAACGACGCCTGTATTTCCCTGGGCCAGGCCCTCTA
>JBKHIL010000340.1:0-2848 GCA_046538645.1 Desulfovermiculus sp. | reverse complement strand
GGGCCAGATGCCAGAGATACGTCCCGGCGGCAAAGATTAAGTGGATGCTGGCGGCTATCATTGTCTTTACCGCTCTGAAGTACGTGGTCAATTTTTTCCACTGATATTCTGATTGCTGCATTCGTCTTGAGAACACACGCGCCTCTTGTCCATGTCGATTGCTATTTTGATCTTATTGCCTCACACATAAATCTGCGGGTAGAAAGCTTTGTCGGTAATGACTTATAAAATACAGATAATGATCTGAAGGTGTCATGACGGTGTAAAAGGCCGACAAAGTATGCAAGAAAGAACAAACAGCCTCAATTATTATCTCGGAAATGGCAAGGAGCGGACATGGAAATTACAGCCCGCCAGGTGATGAGCAAAGTCCGGCATACACTCAAGCCTGAGGACACTATTGCCGATGCAGTGCACTGCTTTCGGCAGGCGGGGCGGGAGGAAGGCAAACCGGTTTTCGGCCTGCTGGTAACCGATGAGAGTCAGAGGCTGGCAGGCATGCTCTCCATGTACGATATACTGCTTTTTATCCGTCCCAAGCATATCGGGATCTGGGGAGAGATGCAGGATTTGCAGATGGAGGGGCTGTATGACAATCTGCTGCAAAGGGCCCGGGCCGTGCAGGTGGGAGATCTGATGAGCAGAGATGTTGTCAGCATCAGCCCGGATACCCACATCCTGGTCATCATTGATATTATGCTCAAAAGGCATATCCGGCGTTTGCCTGTGCTGGACGGAGAAGAGATTCTGGGCATGGTTTATCTTTCTGAAGTATTTAACCATGTATTACAGGATATCTAGAAATGACAGCCACTCCTCACCAGAATATGCTTTCCGGTTTCCGGGTCAGATCGGCCATGCGCAAAAATCCTCTGCGCCTGGACCTGGCCAAAAATTTGGATCAAACCATCTCCTGCATGATCAAATTTAAGGTCAATGCCCTGTTGATTCACGATCCCAGTCGTGGTCAAGACTTAGGTCTGATAACCAAAAGCGATCTCATGACCCTGTATTATGCAGGCCTTCCCCTGGAAACGCTTGCGGCTGATGTTCTGGTGGCTCCAATATTGACCTGTTCTCAGGATGACACCCTGGAAACCGCCCTCTCCAAACTGCTTGGCAACAGCGTCAAAAGGATCTATGTGGCTGATACCAAGGAGAAGGGCATTGTGGGAGTGCTCTCGCACGCGGATATTGTTGGGCTGCTGTACAGATTTTGCCGCCAGTGCGAAAAGAGTCTGGCCCGGCGGAGAGAGAATGCCGGGCTTGATGATATGCTGCTGGTCAATGATATCATGCACCGGGATGTGGTCTCCTGCAAACCTGGCCAGAGCATTGCCCAGGCCTTGGAGCTTTTTTGCACCAGTCCGTTCAGTGCACTTCTGGTCCAGGAGAACACCCACAGTATTCCCGGTGTGCTGTCCAAGACCGATCTGATTCTGGCCTACAGACACAACCTGCCTTTAGAGACCCCAGTTAGCGAAATCGCCAAGTTCCCGGCTTTGTGCTGCGGTCGAAAAGAAGCCCTGGTCCAGGTTTTGCCGCGTATGATCCTGGCCGATATACACAGGCTCTTTGTGCACGGAGATGAGCCCTGGGACATTCAGGGTGTGTTGTCACTGACCGATGCTGCCCGGGCCAGATCAGGATCATGTCGGGCCTGCAGCGCTACCAGGCTGCAATAACATTATCCCTATTATCCTTGGCCTTCTGTTCAGTAAAGTCCTAGTCATTTTTCCAGGCCTGTTCAATACGGTCAATAAAAGTACAGATCACGGTAATTTTGTTCTATTGAATTTGAGTCGTTTGTTGATTCGTAATAGACTGTACAGGGTTAGATGCACCACACTCATTTGCCAATGTGTAAGTAGACCGTCTTTGTGGTTGTAAGTGGACAAAAAAAACAAAAAGCATTCCGCGTATGATTGTCCTATCCGACATACACCCCGTGGCATTTGAAATCGGTCCTCTGGCTGTCCGCTGGTACGGGCTGATGTATGTTGTCGGTTTTGCCGTCGCCCTGATCCTGGGCAGCAGGCGGGCCAGACGTGCGGACTCGCCGATCAATCCCGCCCAGTTTCAAGACCTGCTCGTCTATGTCATGCTCGGCCTGGTCGTAGGAGCCAGGCTGGGCTACATGCTTTTCTACAACAGCTCTGCACTGATCAGCGATCCATTGGAGATACTCAAAGTCTGGGACGGCGGGATGTCATTCCATGGCGGACTGTTGGGCATTGTGGTCACGGGGGCCTTTTATGCCAGGCAAAAAAACATCCATTTTCTCGACTTGGGGGACTTTGTAGCCCCCTTGGTCCCGCCGGGGTTGTTTGCCGGCCGTATCGGCAACTTTATAAATGCCGAACTCTGGGGTCGGCCCAGCGATCTGCCCTGGGCGGTGATCTTTCCCGGAAAAGTTGCCGGTGCAGTGCCCCGCCACCCCAGCCAGATCTATGAAGCATTGCTGGAGGGTGTGATCTTATTCTGCATTCTGTGGTTTTTTTCCCGGCAGTCGCGGCCAAGAGGGGCTGTACTCGGACTTTTCCTGCTTTTTTACGGATTGTTTCGCTTTCTGGTGGAATTCTTGCGTCAACCGGACATCCAGCTTGGTTTTGTGGCCCTGGATTTTCTGAGCATGGGGCAGGTCTTGTCCTTGCCCATGTTTGCGGCAGGTATTTTTCTGGTATATTGGAGCAGAATCAATCAAGCCACTGCAAGACAATGAACAATTAGCTCTAAAAAAATATTCAAATCATGAAAAAGAACAATCGAAACGCTACCCGGCCGGAGAATGGTACCTTTTTCTGTGACATCGCCTCGGTGGTGCCGACCCCGTGTTGCACAATTTTAG
>JBKHIL010000061.1:0-8200 GCA_046538645.1 Desulfovermiculus sp. | reverse complement strand
CAGTGGGCAGGACAAAATCGTCCCAGCTTTGTCCTGCATGGCGCACCAGCCGATCAAGGAGATAATGAGAGCGCAGGAACATGCTTTTGGCAAAATCGGTTTTCAGCTCAAAGCGGATGGAGGTATAAAATGACCTGGCCAGGGCCAGGGCCAGCCGGGCCTCAAAGCTCACATCCCCTTGAGAACGGGCAAAATCCCGGGCAAACTCAAACATGCTTGCGGTCATCCAGTTCAAACGGGAGCGCAGGACAGGATCAAATACAGGGATGCGAAAATTGGAAACCAGAAATACGGAGACATCTTGCACATAGTCGCTGTGGGTTGAGCGGTGCACGTCTATGAAGTGGATCTTTTGTTCTGCGTGACTATACACCACATTATTGGCGTTGAAATCTCCGTGAATAAGTACTGAAAACGGCGCTGCCAGCTGCTTTTCAAGCTCTGCCCCGGCCTGCAGGAGCTGGGGGGTGGAAAGGACTGTGGTCTGCCCGATGCTCTGGGCTCTGCGTTTGAACTGGGGATGGACCTGCCAGATTGTTTCCAGGCGCTTGTGTATCTGAGCTATATATCTGGATTGAACTCTTTGCTGGATCCGGGTTTGGGTCCACACCCCTTCCAAAACTTCCCTAAGGATGAAAAATGTGTTCTGCACTGTGTCCATGTCTGTGGTCAGGACAGTTTCGTCAACAGTGCACCCAGGCAAAAGCTCGAGCAGCAAAGAAGCGGTATCCTGCTCTTTGTCTTCATAATAGCTAAATATCTTGGGCACCAGCCCGGGAAAGATCTTTTGCCACCTTTCCAGGCACTTTTTTTCTCGTCGGATTTTCTTGCAGGCCCCCTCCTTAAAAATTGATTCCTGGCTGGACTGGGCCGTATCCTTGTTTTCAACCCGTCCGATCCGGCACCCTGATCTTGACCCCCAGATATACTGAAAATCAACTTCGGAAAGCTCTGTGGCCAATCCGGAGTTATGCAGGTTTTCCTGCAAGGCCTGAAATTGATGGATCTTGATCTTTTCTCCAATAATGGCGAACAGGATGGCCTCTCCGATATTTAAGAGCGAATCCCCTATCCGTTCTAAATAGCGGATAATAAAAACAATGGTAATATAGTCCCCGGGACGGGGAGGGCCTTTTTGCAATTCGTCCATAATCCGCTCAAAGCGGACTTTGCACATCTGGTCCAGGATATTTTCCGTGCGGCAGATCTTAAGGGCCTGAGGCAGGCTTTTGTGTTTCAAAGCACCCGAAATTTCATTCATGCCAATCAGAATTTCCCGGATCATGCTTTGATAGTCAAAATTCTGCAAAAAATCGGTATCCGAGAGGTATTGCACCTGATGGACGATATTGACGCAAAAGTCGGCGATACGCTCCAGATTGACCGCAATGGTCTGTATGCTGCGATAGGTATTGATGGCCTGGTTGGAAAGCTTATTCTGGGTGGCTGAGGCGATGTGGGTAAAACAGGAGTTCTCGATGCTGTTTTTCAGATTATCAATATAGTCGTCTCTGGATACAATATACTCATAGAGCTCAGCTTCCGGGGCCAGGAGAAATGTAGAGGTCTGCCGGATGTGACTGATTACCTCTAAAATCAGAAACTGAAAGTTATCATGCAGTCCCCCTCCGGTCATATATGTATCGCCCTGTCACCGGTTCCCAATCGATATAAAGTCACGATCGTATGGACAATCCGCCTTGGTTTCCAGAATCAGAACTCACAGTGTCCTCCCATACAATCTTGATCTGCAGCTTGTTGCTGGCCCCTTTCTTTCGAGCTTTCACTGAAAGCTGAAGCAGAGAAGAGGGAGTCATGATCATTTCCTGCCCGTCAGCGGAAAGGACGATGCGTTTTTGCTCCAGGGCCTCTTGCAGGGATTGAAGGAAATCCTTGATGGTCGTCGTATCCTGGACAGACTCATGAAAAAAATCGTTGTTCGCAGCCATGAAGTAACTTTTCCATCTTTTTCTGAATATAATCTAAAAAATCACCGGCGAATTCCAAATCACCGCCATTCGCCGGGTATGAGCCACTTGGAACTGATCATCACGCCTGAAGTCTGGCCTTATACTCGGATATGAGCGCACCCCGGCTGATGGAGTTTCCAAGCAGAAGCCTGCGCACGGCACTGTCATCCCAGGCCGGCTGATAGCCGACTTCCCTGTGGGCCTTGGATTGATCAGCTTCCTTTTCATCTTTTATCTTCTCACCCATATGGGTGTCGTCGCCCATAAAGATCAGCAGCGGTTGCTTGGATGCTGGACGTTCCCTGTTCTTGCGCATGACCACCTCGATCAAAAAATCGGTATACCGCCGCGACTGCGGGTTCCATACTTCATACCCATCCACATCATATTCTGCAAGCAGGATGGGCCAGAACTGCTCGGGATGGGGGACAACTATTCCCGCCCCTAAGGCCCGGGCCTCTTCAATGATCTCTGAGGTGCGAAAAAAATACTGCAGCGGAAACTCCTGCTTCACCTCTTTCTTCACTTCCTGGAGGAAGTTTAAAGCCCTGTCAACAAGCTGATGGCCGAAAACTGGCCACAAGGCATGTAAATAATTGCGCACCATCTTATTTTTAAGCACATCCAAAGGCAGCTCCTGGAGATGATTGTGCACAAGGGTCTCAAGCTTTCGAACATGTACAGTGACGAACTGGATGAGATCGGCGTCTGCGCCGGTGGCTCTGGCCGCTGCCTGCAGGCGTTCCCGAACCGGCTGGGTAAAGGTGCGCATCAGATCAAAGAGCTGGGACGACCTGTATTTTCTGGTATGCTCCAGCATGGACCGCAGTGCATCGGCTTTGCGCGCCTTATGTTCATTGAGATGGAGAAGGAGCTGGACTTTTTGGTTAAAGCTCCGGGAATAGCAGTCCACCTCCACTCCGCAGTACCCTTGGTGAGCAAGAAGCGCATTGTGCTGGGTGGGAATCACCAGCTCCTGCTTCCGGTTGGGAAACATGGTCTCCATCCTTTTCACCGCCAGCCGGATGGGCACAAATTCCGGATGCCAGTGGACGGCCAACACTTCCTGCTGCCGGGGATATATATCCAAAGGTACACAGAGCTGCTCCTCCTGCTCCGGAGAAAGAGAAGTGCTGCTGATGCGCCGGAAAATAGCCTCATCCCGGGCGGTCACCTCTTCCGGAATCCGGTCTGGAACCAGTGCAGGGAGTTGAGGCTTGGATATATACATAGCGTATTATCTGGATCGCCGGGAAACTGATCCTTCAGCTCTTTATACCAAAGGCCCATTTATTTATATCTGTCATGGCACCTGTCTTTCAGGGATTCAATCCGCTCATAGGCTCGCTGCATATCCCCGAGCTCTTCAGTATCAAAAGCCTGCTGAAAATCCCGGCAGGCTCGCATGAAGGCTTCGTAATATTCATCACCATAGCCTTGAAACTCAGTCATCCGCTCACAATCTTTCAAAAAAACAGACACGATCTCCCGGGATGGGTGCTGGTTGGCCTCAAGATTGGCCTGGAGCTCTTTGTAGTAAACCTTCATTCTTTGTTTCAGCCGGGTATAGTTGGCTTCTTCCCCTTCATCATCTTCAGTATCCTCGGCCTGCCAGGGCGTGATCTTCACTTTGACCACAAAAGGCTCCTCCGGCCAGCTCTTGGCACTGATTTTCATCTTCCGGATATTGGACAGATCAAGTCCGAAATCCTGCACCTCTGGTGAATCTTTCTCCAGGCTTTCAGCCAGAGATCGTAAAAAATGACCCAGCTCTTCTTTAGACAGCTCATATGCATAACGTCGTTTTTCATTCATGTTCGCCTCGTTCTCGTCGTGGCTCTTTGCGGATTTTGGCTCTTCATCTCACGCCGCCGCCCTCTTTACCCGGCGGGACGCACCGGGCATCGAAGCGATCGGAATGCTTGACGTTGATCCCCTGAACAATAAAAAAGACATTTTCGGCGATATTTGTAGACAGATCGCCCACCCGCTCCAGGGAATTGGCCACAATCACCGTATGCACCGCCCTTTCGACAATGAGATTTTCATTGTTCATGTAATCAATGAGGCGGCGGATGATCTTTATATTCAAGTCATCGGCTGTATTGTCCTGCCCACACACCTGGGCAGCCTGATCACAGTCCAGCTTGGAAAAAGCAGTAATCACATTGCGGTACATATCCAGAGATACATCGGCCAGGGCCTGAACCGCATTCATCAAGGGCAGCTTGGGTCGCTGATTGAGCATGATGGCCCGCTCGGCGATATTCGTGGCCTGATCCCCCAATCTCTCCAGATCATTGGCGATTTTGGAACAGCCCATGACAAAACGCAGGTCTCTGGCCACGGGCTGCCAGAGAGCAAGAATATGCAGGATTGTCTCCTCAATGTCCACCTCCAGGGCATTGATGACCTGATCGCCCTGAATAACCTCTTCGGCCAGGTCGTCATCCCGATCCATCAGGGACTTGACCGAGGCGTCCAGTGCCCTTTCGGTCAAGGCGAACATTTTCATGATCTTTATTTCTAAATTTTCCAGTTGCTTATGTAAATGCATCTCTGCGCTCTCCTCTTACCACTTCTCTTGGGTCTAGCATAAGGAAGTGATCATCATCCAAATCGACCGGTGATGTATTCTTCGGTCTGCTTTTGTCCCGGTCTGGTGAACATAACATCCGTAGAGTCGACTTCTATGAGCTCGCCCATATAGAAAAAGGCGGTTCGATCCGAAACCCTGGCTGCCTGCTGCATGTTGTGGGTGACAATAATGATGGTCAGCCTGGTTTTGAGATCAAAAATGAGCTCTTCGATCTTTTGCGTGGCCAAGGGATCCAGGGCTGAGGCCGGCTCATCCATGAGTATTACCTCCGGATCCATGGCCAGGGCCCGGGCTATACACAACCGCTGCTGCTGCCCCCCGGAAAGGGAGGTGGCCGGCTGGCTCAACCGTTCTCCTACTTCAGCCCACAGTCCGGCCTTGCGCAGGGAATCCTCAACTAAATCGTCCAGCTGTGAGCCTTTCCTGGCCAAACCGTGAATGCGGGGAGCATAGGCGATGTTTTCGTAAATGCTTTTGGGGAAAGGATTGGGCTTTTGAAAGACCATGCCCACCCTGCGCCGCAGTTCAACCACATCCAAGTGTGAGTCATAAATATCCTCCTGGTCAAGGAAGATATTGCCTTCAACCCGAATACCGGCAATAAGATCGTTCATTCGATTCAGGCAGCGCAGATAGGTGCTCTTGCCGCATCCGGAAGGCCCGATCAAAGCTGTGACCTGATGAAGATAAAAGGGTATGCTGATATCCTTCAGGGCTTGAAAATCATTGTAATAAAAACTCAATCCCTGGGTCTCCATCTTAACATCTGCCGTCATTTTCCAATTTCCTTTGATGGTTTGCTGCTGCGCAAAAGAAATATAAATTACCCCGGTCCGCGGTCTTTGCGGCAGAGCGGTCCCGGCACTCACTTTGAGCCCGGACGCCTGGTCCCAACATTAACTCTCCAATTGAAGTGAGTGCCCGGGCCGGCCCTTGTTGGTAAATAACCTGTTTGGCACTCATTTACAGGATTATCCGTCCCCAATGGGCAAGCTGAAATAAAAGACCGAGCCCTGCAGGGTATCCGGAGCCGGGCTTTGCACCCAGATCCGGCCCTTGTTATTGGCCAGGAGATGACGGCTGATGGCCAGACCGAGCCCGCTGCCGACAACCTCCGTCCCTTCCCGGGCGGATCTCCCCCGGTAAAACCGCTCGAATATCCGTTCCTGTTGTTCGGGTTCAATGCCCGGGCCGTTGTCCTCCAAAGCCAAAACCCACTCATTTTGGCCTCGTTGGGCACTGGCCTTGATCCAGCTCCGGGCCGGACTGTACTTCAAGGCATTGTCTAAAAGATTGACCCATACCTGCACAAGTTGATCTGCATCAGCTTGGACCCATACCGTCCGGGCCTCAAATTGGATATCCAGGGTAATTTCTTTCTCCGCGGCCAAAGGGGCACAGATTTCCCAGGCCCTGATCAGGGCCGAATGCACATCGGTCACCGTCTCGCTCCGGCTGTCCCCGTTGGTCTCCAATCTAGCCAATTGCAGGAGGTTATCCAATATGTGGTTCATCTGATTGGCATTTCGGACTATGACCTGCAAAAAATCAGTGGTGTGCGTATCATCCTGCCTGAAAGTGCTGGCCAGAGATTCGGCGTATCCCTTGATGGCTGTTAAGGGAGTGCGCAATTCGTGGGAGACATTGGCCACAAAATCCTTGCGTACCTGCTCCGCCCTTTTCAGTTCAGTCACTTCATGTAAAACAGCGATCAGCTGCCTCTCTTCCTGGGTCGTAAAAGTGACAGGAATAATGGTGGCCTCCACAAACCTGTTCCCGGAGAGATGGAGGAATACATGTTCACTCTCTGTTTTCTCTTGGTGCAGGACCCGAAAGCATGCGTCCTGCAGTTCCGGGCTGCGAAGGAATTCAATAGGTTCGCGGTGCAGAACCGATCCTGATATTCCTGCCATGTGGTGCAAGGCCTTATTGGCCAATCTGACCTTGCCTTGCGAATCAAGAACAAAGACCCCCTCGTGCATGCCGTTGAGCAGGGTCTCCAACTCGTCTCCACGCACAGAGACTTCATGCAAAGTGGACTGCAAGCGTTTGGCCATTCTATTAATACTCTGGGCCAGGGGCTGAAAATCCCGGCCCGGGGCCTTTTCAATCCGCTGTTTGAGATCACCGGAACCAATGGCTTCCGCTGCTTGGCTCAAGTCTTTGATTTCCACACCCAGCCGCCGGCTGATCAGCCAGCTGAGCAGACCGGCCAGGATGAGCAAAGCGGCCAAAAAGAGTGCCAGCTGACCTTTGATTCCGTCCAGGGCGGATTGGAGTTGGGCCGTGGGCATGGCCACCCGCAGCACAGCAGGATCGGAACCTGAGATTGGTTCAATCCGCAATGCCACATACAAAAAATTGGTCTGTAGGGTGGAGCTGTGCCGAATGCTTTCTCCGGTTCCGGCCTGCATGGCCTCCTTAATTTCCGGACGCTGGGCATGATTCTCCATACCCGCTACGGCCTCTCTATGCATTCCGGAGTCGGCCAGCACGAGACCGCTGGCCGCAACGTAGGTCACCCGCAGATTCAAACGCTTACCTATCTCTGTGAGTACCTGCTGCAGTCTCTTATGGTCGGCAATCTGCAGCTCCTGGTCAATCAGCCAGTCGATATGTTTGAGATATCGCAGGCCGTTGATATACGCCTGTCCGGTCATCTCTTGATACAAGACCTTACTCATAACCAGATAGGCCAGTATCAAGGCCCCCAGGAGTAAAAGGGAAAATGACACAAAAATCCGGTGGCGAAAAGTCACTTTTCAACCGCCTTTTTTAATCTATACCCCACTCCGCGTACGGTCTGCACACTCTCCGCTACTCGACCCAGCTTATGCCGCAGACGATGCATATGGGTATCTACAGTGCGGGCATATCCATCGAACTCATATCCCCAGACCTGATCCAGAAGCTGCTCCCGGGTCAAAACCCGGCCTCCGGAGCGGACAAGGGCGGCCAGAAGATGAAACTCCGTACTGGTCAGTTCGACTTCCTGGGCATCCACAAGAACCTGAAAAGTATCAAATTCAACCCGCAATCCATTCTGCTCCCAGACATCTTCCTGCGGTTGCCGGGGATGATAGCGCCGCAGAACAGCCTCCAGCCTGAGCATCAGTTCTCTGGGGCTAAATGGCTTGACGACATAATCATCCGCCCCGGTTTCCAGGCCCAGGATGCGATCGTTTTCTTCCCCCTTGGCTGTGAGCATGATCACGGGAATATTTGCGGTTTCAATCCTGGATTTGAGATCCTTGCACACGGCGACACCGTCCATCCCCGGAAGCATGAGATCCAAGAGGATGATGTCCGGCTGCTGAGTGCGAGCCATTTTCAATCCCTCCTCACCCTGCCTGGACTGGACGGCCCGGTAGCCCTGATTCTGGATGGTAAAACTCAGGAGATTCAGGATGTCCGGATCATCTTCAATAATAAGTACACTGGATCTTTCAGCCATAGAAATCACCACCTGCGTTCGTAGCGTTTGCGCAAGAAGATGGCTGTGGCATTCAAAAAAATGAGTACGGCCAGCAAAACCAGGATGGCTGCCGCAGTGCGCTCATCGTAGGGCCGCATGGATGCCGCAGACCAGGTATAGATCTGGGCCGGCAGTACTGTGGCTGAATCAGTAATC
>JBKHIL010000339.1:0-2865 GCA_046538645.1 Desulfovermiculus sp. | reverse complement strand
CGATTGTGCTGAATTCATGTCCGCTCCCTCTATTTGCCCGGATCCTGGATCGAATCGATTCCGGTTATGCTGGATGAATCTGAATGTCCGCCCGGCGGCTGGTTCAGGTCTGATCGGCACCTGAGGCCAGACCCTGTGCGTAGAGTTCGATGACATGTCTTACCTCCATACTCGCCCCAGCCCGGGAGAGAAGGTCGGTTATCTGCATCATGCAGGCCGGGCAGCAGGTGGCCACCACGTCTGCATAGGTGTTCAGGATGGATTGCAGCTTCTTCTCTCCAATCCGTTTGGACAGATCGTAGTGCTGCAGATTGAAGCTGCCGCCCATGCCGCAGCAGCGATCGGCATCAGCCATCTCCACCAGCTCAAAGCCAGGACTGTTGCTGATAAGAGACCGGGGCTCCCTGGAAACGTCCAGGGATTTTTTGAGATGGCAGGGATCATGGTAAGTAGCCCTGCGAATGTCTGAGACCGGCCGGTCTTCAGAGGAGGGAGAAAAAGTGCTGGCCACAAACTCGGTCAGGTCCCTGGTTTTTTCCGCCAGCGTCTTGATTTTTTCCTGTTCCTGATGCGGGTAATCCCGGGCCATTAAGGGCCAGATTTTTTTGATGGTCGCAGTGCAGGTGGCGCAGGGAGTCAGCAGATAGTCGACGTCCTGATCAGAGAACAGGCGGAGGTTGTCCCGGACCAGGCGGTCGAAGGTCTTCCGGTCACCGGAAGACAGGGCCGGAATCCCGCAGCAGACCTGCCTGGCAGGCATGTAGAGGCCCACTCCGTGATGTCCCAAGACTTTGAAGGCAGCCTCAGCTACCGGGGGATAGATTTTGTCTACCAGGCAGCCGGGATAAAAGGCGATCTTGATGCCGCTTTCTCCCCGGGGAGTGTTCACCTCGCCTGTCTGCTTGTGCCAGGAGGTCTTGGCCAGGGGCAGAAAGTGGCGGTCCCCGAGCAGGGGAGACATGAATCTGGCGCAGGATGAGCCCAATGTGTCATTGACTGGTTTGGTGAACAGGTTTTGGAACTTGGGGGCCAAGTCCAATACAGCGTTAAAGAGTTTGGGGTTGGCCAGCATGCCCCGGAAAATGGCCTTTTTGGCCGGGGAAAGGCCCAGATAGCCGGTGATGACCGCACGGGCCTGAAGGAAGATGTCCAGGACCTTGACCCCGCTGGGGCAGCTGGCGGCGCAGGAGCCGCAGAGCAGACAGCGATCCAGGCGTTCCTTGACAGCCTGGGGATCATGCAGGATTTCACCGGCCAGATTCTCAACCAGGGCGATCTTGCCCCGCGCCACGTCCGCCTCCCGCCCGGTCTCGGCATACAAGGGGCATACGGCCTGGCACATCCCGCATTTCATGCAGGTTACCATCTGATCGTCGAGTTTCTGCAGGCTCTTGGCCAGCTCATGTATATCGGCCATATCAGCCCCCAACGATCTTGCCTGGATTGAGAATCGAATTGGGATCCAGGGCCTTTTTCAATTTGCGCGAATACTCCAGAGTGGCGGCAGTCACCTCTTTACCCATGAAGCTTTGCTTGGCCAGGCCGATACCGTGCTCTCCTGAGAGCGTTCCGTCCAGACTCAAGGCCGCATCAAAGATCTCTTCGATGGCCTTCTCCACCCGTTCAAACTCACTTTTATTTCTGCGGTCAGTGAGGATGGTCGGATGCAGGTTGCCATCTCCGGCATGGCCAAAGGTGCCGATGGTCAGATCGTACTTGGTTCCGATCTCGTTTATGGCCCGGATCATGGCCGGAATCCTGCTTCTGGGCACGGTGGCGTCTTCCAGGACCGTTGTCGGCTTGAGCCGGGCCAGGGCGGGCAGGGCATCGCGGCGGGCCTGCCAGATGGCCTCTTTTTCCGCCAGGGATCCGGCGACCTGGATCTGGGTGGCTCCCAATCTGGCGCACAAGTCGCGTACTTTCTCCGCTTCCTCTTCCACCTGGACCGGGTGGCCGTCCACCTCAATGAGAAGCAAAGCCTTGGCTTCCGTGGGCAGCCCGGCGCGGCGAAACTCCTCCACGGTCCGGATGGTGAACTGATCCAGAAACTCCAGGGTGCAGGGCACGATCTTGTGAGCGATGATCGCAGACACTGTTTCCGAGGCCTTGTCCACAGAATCGAAGACGGCCATCATGGCCTGGCTGGCCTGGGGCGGGGGAATGAGCTTGAAGGTGATCTCGTTGAACACGCCCAGGGTGCCCTCGGAGCCGACCATGAGGCCGGGCAGGTTGAAGCCGGTGACGCATTTGACGGTCCGGCCGCCGGACTGGATCAACTGCCCGTCCACGTCGAAGAAATCCACGCCCATGACGTAATCTATGGTCACCCCGTATTTTAAGCCCCGCAGACCACCGGCGTTTTCAGCCACGTTCCCGCCCAGGGTGGATACTGTCTGACTGCCCGGATCCGGGGGGTAGAAAAGGCCATTGTCGGCCACGGCCCGGGCAAACGGGGCGGTTATCACTCCGGGCTGGACCCGGGCGTAGAGGTCTTCGGTGTTGATTTCCAGGATACGGTTCAGCCCGTTGGTGACCACGACCACCCCGTGCTCCCGACTGGGAATGGTCCCCCCGCTTAAGTTTGTTCCTGACCCCCGGACGGTCATGGGCAGTCTGTTTTCGTTGCACAGGCGGACCACCCGGCCCAAGGCCTTGCTGCTTGTGGGCCGCAGGACCAGCTCCGGCACCACGGGCTCCAGAACTGCCGAGTCATAGGCATAGACCTGACGATCGGCTTCCTCGCTCATCACGTTCTCCGGGCCCACGATGGACTGAAACTCTTTGATCAGGCTTGGTGAGGCCATACGGTATTCTCCAGGGTTAAACGCTGGGACCTTGAGTGCAGCATATGCATATCATATCTAT
>JBKHIL010000338.1:0-2872 GCA_046538645.1 Desulfovermiculus sp. | reverse complement strand
GCTGACACCTGACAACTTCTCCAATTATGTCTAAGATCAAACTGACCAAAGCTGAGCTCAAGGCCCAGCGCGAGGCCTTGCACCGCTATCAGCGCTTTCTGCCCACCTTGCAGCTCAAAAAGGAACAGCTGCAAAGCCAGGTGCGCCGGGTGCAGACCGAATTGAAAAATGTGGACGAGGAATTGTCCCAACTCTGGTCCGAGATCTCTGCCTGGGCCGCATTGTTTGTCGAAGACGCCGGACTGGAGGAGCTGGTTCAGGTCCACAAAATCTCAACCCGGCAGACCAATATCGCCGGAGTAACTGTGCGCAGACTGGACTTATTAGAGTTTGAACCCCGAGTCCCGGACTTTTCCCGGACCCCTCCCTGGGTGGATACGGGACTGGAACGCAGCAAGGAGCTCATCAGACTGCGGGTCCGGCAGGAGCTGCTGCAGCAGGAACTCAACGTCCTGAGCCGGGAATTACGTACCGCTACCCAGCGGGTCAATCTGTTCGAAAAGATCAAGATCCCGGAATGCCGGGAAAATATACGCGTCATCCGGATTGCTTTGGGCGAGGAACAAACCGCGGCCATCGCCAGGGCCAAACTGGCCAAATCCAAAACTCAGGAATGGAGCACCGGCGCATGATCGTGCCCATGAAAAAAGTCACCCTCTTGTGCCAGGCCAAGTACAAAGAGCAGGCCCTGCAGCTTTTGCAGCAAGCCGGCCTGGTCCATCTCTCTGTGGCCGAGGGTCCAGCCGATACTGATCTGGAAAAGGCGCAGCAGGAGGTTCACCGCCTGGAACAAACTGCTGACGTCCTGGAACTTCAAACTGCATCCTTTTCCAGTACGGGGGATATAACCGCACAACAGGCCGCTGACTCCATCTGGAACAGCCTGCAAAGACTGCGCAAGACTGAGGACAAAATCCAGGAACTCAGTCAGGAAAAAGCACGCATCCAGCCCTTTGGAGACTTTGATCCGCACACTGCGCAGGCCCTGCGGGAAAATGGAGTGTTCCTCGTCCTGTGCCAGGTCCCCATTACCCGGGACCCTTCCCTGCCGCCGCAGGCGGTCACCTTTGAGCTCGGCTCAGACCATAACTCCAGGTACCTGGCCCTCTTCAGCCGGGAAAAAATCAGCCCTCCAGGCCTTGAAGTCACTCTTCCGGAAAAAAGCCTGGGCCAGATCGTTCATCAACTAAACGAGCTGGAGGAAGAAAAAACTGCTATCCGCCGGGAAATCCGCTCTCTAAGCGCATACAGGCCTCAGATCCTGCGCCTTTTGGCCCAGGCCCGGGACAGGGTGTCTTTCTTGCAGGCCAAGGCGGGCATGGACATCCTGGGGCCTGTGGCTGTGCTTCAAGGCTATATACCAAAGCCAAGCCAGAGTGCGGTTTTGGATCTGGCCCGAAAAGGTGGCTGGGGCTGCCAGATCACTGATCCCGGTGTGGATGATCAGCCCCCGACACTCATCCATACTCCCCGCTGGGTCCGGCCAGTTCAGGCCGTTTTCTCGCTGATCAATATCGTCCCCGGCTACAGGGAAGCGGATATCAGCGCCCCCTTTCTTCTCTTTTTAAGCCTTTTTTTTGCTATGATCATCGGCGATGCCGGATACGGAGCCCTGTTTCTGGCCACTACCTTTCTCTTCCGGCGTCATCTGGACCGGATGCAGCCGGAGCTCTTTCCTTTTCTGCTCATCATGAGTCTGTCTACTGTGATCTGGGGACTTTTAACCGGCAATGTCCTGGGCACATCCCCATCCGGGCCTTTCTTCACTGCCTTTCAGGTCGACTGGCTCACCGGACCTGGTGCTGATGACCGGATTATGCTCCTCTGTTTTCTGCTCGGCGCAGTGCACCTCAGCCTGGCTCATGCCTGGCACATGATCCTTCTCTGGCCCAGCCTTCGAATTCTGGCTCAGCTGGGTTGGATTATGCTGATCTGGGTCATGTTCTTTGCCGCCCGAAGCCTGGTCCTGTTGCATGATTTCCCGGATATCCTCCTTGGCCTGCTCGGTCTCGGACTCTTGCTCATCCTGGCCTTTATGCGCCCCCTGCACACTGCGCTCTCTCAATGGACAGAGTATGTCCGCCTTCCCCTGGATATCATCAGCCAATTCGTGGACGTGGTCTCGTATGTCCGTCTCTTTGCCGTGGGCACAGCCACAGTTGCTGTGGCCCAGGCCTTCAATCAGATGGCCCTGTCCCTGGGTTTCAGCGGCATCGTCAGCAGCTTTGGAGCCGCACTCATCCTCTTTGTGGGGCACAGTATGAATATCGCCTTAGCCGCTATGGGCGTCCTGGTGCATGGAGTACGCCTCAACACCCTGGAGTTCGCCAGTCACGCCGGCATTACCTGGTCCGGGACCAGGTTTCAGCCTTTTGCTTTTCACGCCAAAGGAGAACAACATGGAACTTGAACTTATGACCGCCTGGGGCAAGGCCGGGGCCGCAGCCGCCCTGGGGCTGGCTGCTGCCGGGTCAGCCCTGGGCACCGGAAGTGCAGGAATGGCCGCCATCGGGGCCTGGAAAAAGGCCTATGCCCAAAATAAATCCGCTCCCTTTATCCTGATCACCTTTATAGGCGCCCCCTTATCCCAAACCATTTACGGCATGATCCTGATGAATCTCATGCTCGGGGTGAGTGAACAAGCTCTGCAGCAGGGAGCCGATTTCCTGAACTGGCCGGCCATGCTGGCCGCAGGTCTCTTTGGCGGCCTGGCCATGGGGGCTTCTTCCTGGTTTCAGGGCAAGGCCGGGGCTGCAGCTGCTGATGCCCTGGGCGAAACCGGCCAGGGATTCGGCAATTACCTCATGACCATAGGCATAGTTGAGACCGTGGCCCTGTTTGTTCTGGTCTTTATCCAGGGCACATTTGTTTC
>JBKHIL010000337.1:0-2892 GCA_046538645.1 Desulfovermiculus sp. | reverse complement strand
GCCATGAGGTTGCGGGCCATCTGTTTTAAAAACCCATTGGCAATGAAGTGAGTATCAATCCTGTGGGTTCGGGTTCGAATGTCTACCCGGCGCATATGGCGGAGAGTATGAGCTACAGGTGTTCCTGTGTTCTGAAAGGCGGCAAAATCGTGCTCGCCCAGCATGATCCGGGCCGCCTCCTGCATGGCCGCAATGTCCACCCCGGAGACCCACCAGACATAGGGCCTGTCCTGCGGCAGAACGTAGTCTGGATGGGTCCACAGGGAATAGATATACTCCTTTTCTTTGGCTGCATACTGGGCGTGAAACCCCGAAGATACGTGTTCTGCTTCCAGCACGGCAACATCCTCGGGAAGCATGCGATTTAAGGCCCTCACCCAGGGAACGTTTAAGCGTTTTCCCGGAATGTCAGCATGGGCCACCTGGCCCAGGGCATGCACACCAGAATCTGTCCGCCCTGATCCATGAACCACTACCGGCTCGGCACATATGGTAGTCAATGCCTCCTGCAAAACCCCCTGCACAGTCCGCGCTGCGGGCTGAACTTGCCAACCCTGAAAATGAGTGCCAGTATAGGCGACAACCAGTTTTAAGCGGGGCATTAAGATCTGTTGCCCTGATTTTTCTGACCTGTCAAGGACAGCCGGTTTGTTTCTGTTCACTGTTTGACGTCCTTTGTTTTCCGCTCGTCCCACTTTGGGCTGATGGTAAATAAACAGATGATTTATTTCGAAAATCGGGCATCGTTTTTTTCAGTAGGACGCGGTCGCCCTCAGCCGCTGTCCATCTTTCCAGAGGCTCAAAGCCCGTGCTTGAGGGCAAGGGCAGCCTCAAGGCACAGGATTTTGTTATGTTTATTTTTAATACGTGATTATGCCTGTTCTTGCCCAGACATAAAGAGTACCCAGTAAGACGTTATCAGGGTTTGCCACGCACCAAACACAAGGTATTCATAAAAAATTCATGTAAGGCGATGTATAATGAGCAGCGATCGGAACATATATCTGCACACTGTCCCTATTGAACAGGCTTTGGCGGAAATCAAGGCCCGGATCGACCGCACTGCCCTGCTGGGTACCGAGAGTGTGCCCACGCATGAGGCAGCCGGGCGGATTACGGCCCAGGCCGTGTATGCCAGATATTCCTCCCCCACCTACCATTCCGCAGCCATGGACGGAATTGCTGTCAAGTCCGAACACACCTTTGCCGCCCGGGAGGGAAATCCGGTTCGCCTTGCCCTGGGGACCGGATACCAGCCGGTGAACACCGGTGAACCCATGCCCGCCTTTGCCGATGCGGTGATCATGATTGAACATGTGCACCAGGCCGATGAGCAGACAGTGCATATCGAGGCCCCGGCCCATCCCTGGCAGCACGTGCGGCGCATAGGGGAAGATATTGTGGCCACTGAGCTCATCCTGCCCCAGAATCGGACCTTAACCCCATATGACATCGGGGCCCTGCTCAGCGGAGGCATCTTTGAAGTTAAGGTACGCAAAAAACCTCAGATGCATATCATTCCCACCGGTGATGAGGTCCTGGACTTTACAACCCGGCCTGCACCCAAGCCAGGGCAGGTCATTGAGAGCAACTCGCAGGTCCTTGGACTGCTGGCCAGGTCCTGGGGATGCGATGTGACCCGGGAGCCGCCTGTGCCGGACGAGGAGCAGGCCCTGACCCGGGCCGTACAGGAGGCCATGGAGGCCGGAAAACAGATCATAGTCATCGGAGCCGGGTCCTCGGCCGGAAGCAAGGATTATACGCGCAGAATCATGGAATCCCTGGGTCAGGTTGTCGTCCACGGCATTGCGGCCATGCCGGGCAAGCCCAGCCTTCTGGGAGTGAGCGGGAATACCCTGCTGGTTGGAGCTCCAGGTTATCCGGTCAGCAGCGTGATCTGCTTTGAACAGCTGGTAAAGCCCTTCGTCGCCTGGCTCAGTCATGTCAAACCCTCCTCCCGGCCGGTCATCCCGGTCACTTTGACCCGCAGCGTCCCTTCCAGGCTGGGACAGGATGAATTTTTGCGCTTAAGCATCGGACGGGTAGACCAAAGGTGGGTAGGCACCCCCCTGCCCCGTGGGGCGGGAATGATCACTTCCCTGACCAAGGCCCAGGGAATGGCCAAAATCCCCAGGTCTTCCGAGGGGCACCAGGCGGATCAGCCCTTAAACGCAGAATGTCTGGTCTCCTTGCAAGAGCTGGAACAGACCTTGGTCTGTGTGGGCAGTCACGACAATACCCTGGACCTGCTGGCCAATGAACTCATGGATCAGGAGGAACCCATCACCCTGGCCTCCACTCATGTCGGAAGCCTGGGAGGGCTCCAGGCCCTGAAAAGAGGGACCGCCCATCTGGGCGGAGCCCATCTTTATGATCCGCAAACCCAGGACTACAACTTCCCCTTTTTGACCAGATATCTGCCGGGAGTGGATGTACAGGTGGTCAACCTGGCCATCCGGCATCAGGGCTTGATCGTGCCCAAGGGGAACCCCAATGGCATCACCGGAATTTGGGACCTGGCCGGCTCGGATCTGATTTTCATCAACCGGCAAAGAGGAGCCGGGACCCGAATCCTGTTTGACGACCATCTTCAGAAAGCCAACATCTCGGCAGACCAGATTCATGGCTATGACCATGAGGAATTTACCCATATGGCCGTGGCTGTGAACGTCCTTTCGGGTACAGCTGATTGCGGCATGGGTATTTATGCCGCAGCCAAAGCCCTGGATCTGGATTTCGTTCCCCTGGCCAGGGAGCGCTACGACCTGATCATCCCCACTTCGCATCTGGAAGATGTAAAAGTGCAGGCCGTGCTCAACCTGCTCACAACTGCCGCGTTTCAGGACAAGATTAAAGAGCTGGGGGGATATGAAACCGCACTGACCGGACAGG
>JBKHIL010000060.1:0-8241 GCA_046538645.1 Desulfovermiculus sp. | reverse complement strand
ACAACACGCTCAATACATAAGGTGGAACTCTAAGCAATGACTGCTATATTTTTCCCTCACATGCATCCGGCTCTGGCCGGGGGGGAGTGCCCTGAGTGGGTGCACTTTTTATCTCCTGGTTTGCCTGAAGAATCGATGAGACATCCAAGGTTTCTCCCCGCAGACCTGCCCATGTCTGAGCAGGAGAGTGTGCGCTATGCCCGGAAGGTCAGCGAGTTTGCCAATCAATTCCGTAACCCGAAGGAACTCAGTGCATTGAGCGCTCAGGCTGGACAGACACCGTTTTATCAGGACACGGTCCAGGCCCTGCGGGACGATCTGAGCGCCCATTTGAAGCAGGGCACAGAAGGGAAAAGTTCAGACCTGGAGAAGCCGAGGCTCCAGGGGCAAATGAATCTGATCATGTCCTGGATGATCGAAGAACAGGCAATCGCTTTACTCGGGCTGAAAGACACGCTTGATTCCTTTCAACGATCCATGGATAACGTCCTGGGCATTGAGGACAGGCCGGAAGGTGACGTATGCGGTGATTTCTCCGTCCCGGACCATAATCAACAGCTGGTTCACTGGTCAAAGCTTCTGCCCTGGTTTTTGCTGTTTCTTGGCCCTCAGGATGCCCTGGTCATTCAAGATCCAAGCTTGAGTGCCCGGTGGGCGGAGAACGGTGTGGATTTTAAACCCTATTGGCCAAATGACCATACGGAGCACTTTGCGCACTTCAAGAGGACAGAGACTGAATTGCTGACCGCTGAGTGCACCGGGGCTGATCTTATAGGTTCGCGCGAACCAACGCACCATCTGCCCTGGATGATGAAGCAAATCCGGATTTATTACCTGCCCGCAGGATGAGAGAAGACATGTTATTTCTCAATGCGATTGCAAATCTTTTGCCCCAAAGCGGGCAAAAGAAGAAGATTCGCCGGATTAGAAAGTGATGAGACTGACCGGTACATAGCCCCTGGTCCTATGAATAAAGCAAACAAGGCAGGTTCTATGTGGGAGGATGTAAGTTGGGTACGGGGAGTCATTTTTGACTGCGACGGTGTGCTCATCGAGTCGCAGGAGGCCAATATTCGATTCTACTCCCTGATCCTTGAAAAAATGGGACTTCCCAAGATCAGCGAGCAGGACAGGGCCTATGTGCATATGCACACCGTACATGAGTCCCTGGCCCGGATCGTCCCTCATTCCCGTTTGGCGGAAGCCCGGCAAATCGCCAGGGACATAAGCTACAGCCAGGTCATGGATTGGGTTCGGCCTCAACCTGGTCTGGCCCACTTCTTACGTCTGCTGCAGGCCGGAGATATCTTATGTGCTGTGAATACAAACCGGACAGGGACATTGTCCCTGGTCCTGGAACGTTTTGATCTCCGGCAATACTTCTCTCCTGTCATCAGCGCATCGGACGTGACCTGGCCCAAGCCTCACCCTGAGAGTGTGCACCTCGTTCTGCAGTCCTGGCAATTAAGTACGCAAGATGTTGTGTTTATAGGTGATTCTGGCGTTGATCAGCAGACTGCTGAGGCGGCTGGAGTTACTTTTTGGGCCTATTCCAATCCACAGCTGGAAGCCGATCGGCATATTGATGATTTCTGGAGCCTGTACCAGAATTTCCGCTGGCAGCAGCCGAAATGCCGGGAGGTAATGATCTCATGATCTCATAAAGAGGTCTGTAAATTACAAAAGCGCAAGGAGAAAGGATGTTCATTTTAGCCAATTTGTTGCAGGCAGTCGCTGTTGTGTTAAATATTGTATTGACTCTGTATTTTTGGGTAGTCATCATTTCGGCTATCTTATCCTGGGTCAGTCCAGACCCTTACAATCCAATCGTCCGCTTTATCAGGTCTCTGACTGAGCCAGCATTTTCCATGGTCCGGCGATGGCTGCCGTTTACTTTTCTGGGTGGACTGGACCTCTCCCCCATCGTGGTCCTGCTTTTGATTCAATTCCTCAAGGTCTTCCTGGTTCAATCTCTCTCTCAGCTGGCCATGACCGTGTAGCAGGATGGGAGTACAAAATCTTCTCTGATCCTGGCCGGAGCACAGGGAATTGACTGTTCAGCAAACTCTTGTCATAAACAGAAGAAAGAAGATACTCGATATCTATTTCGGGGGAAATGCCCCGATATTTTTCAGGTGGGGAAGATACTGAGTCCTGATAAGGGCTCGAAGTCAAAATGACCGGACTGGGACCTGAGATGCCGAGGAGGATGAAATGGAGCAATACGAGTTGGAGCTCATCGCCAAGTATGGTGATGTAGATGAAGATTTGCACCGGCTGTGGCAAGAGCATCTGGAATACGAGAAACAGCTGGATGTATATGAGAATAAGCCCTATTTGACCTGGGATGAAGAGGCGGAAATGAAAAGACTGAAGAAAATGAAGCTGGCTGGAAAGACCAGGATTCAGAACATCCTGGAAAAATACAGAAGGCAGGAGGCCGGGAATGGAGCGTAAAGGTTCTCAGATCCTGCTTGAGTCAATGATTAAAGAAGGCGTGGACACTGTCTTTGGCTTTCCTGGCGGATCTGTCCTGGACATCTATCACCAGATTCCCAATTATCCCCTGCGCCATATCCTGGTCCGGCATGAGCAGGGGGCTGTGCATGCAGCAGACGGGTATGCCCGGGCCACCGGACAGGTAGGGGTTGCCTTGGTCACTTCTGGTCCCGGAGCCACGAATACAGTGACCGGGATTGCAACCGCCTATATGGATTCCGTCCCTCTGGTCATCTTTACCGGCCAGGTGCCTACCCAGCTGATCGGTAATGACGCCTTTCAGGAAGTGGATATCGTGGGCATAACCCGTCCATGTACCAAGCACAACTACCTGGTGAAAGATATAAAAGATCTGGCCCGAACCATTAAAGAGGCGTTTTACTTGGCCCGGTCCGGACGTCCCGGTCCTGTCCTTGTGGACCTGCCCAAAGATGTCATGGCTGCTTCCTGCAAATTTGAGTATCCGGAACGGATATCGATGCGCAGCTATAACCCTCACTACGAGCCTAACCTGAAACAGGTCCGCAAGGCGTTGACATTAATAAAAAAAGCCCGGCGTCCCCTGGTTTTCGCCGGTGGAGGAGTCATTTCCTCCAATGCCCATGAAGAGCTGACCTGGCTGGCCCGAACCCTGCAAATACCGGTAACCACCTCAATGATGGGTCTGGGAGGATTCCCGGGAAACGATCCGTTATGGCTGGGCATGCTGGGCATGCATGGGACCTATGTAGCCAATATGGGGATTCACAACTCAGACCTGCTTATTTCTGTAGGGGTCCGCTTCGACGACCGGGTGACCGGGAAACTGCAGACCTTTGCCCCGGAAGCCAAGCGTATTCATATTGACATTGATCCTACATCCATCCGCAAGAACGTATCTGTGGATGTGCCCATTGTGGCCGATTGCCGGCTGGCCCTGCAGGCTTTGCGCACTGACCTGCAAAAGGTCCTGGAGAGTGAAGATCTCAGCCAGCGCTATGCCCCATGGAGGGAAAAGCTTGCGGCCTGGAACGAGGCCCAGCCCTTGAGCTGCCCTGAAGGAAGAGAGAGGATCAAGCCCCAGCTTGTGGTTCAGAAACTGTATGAGATCACTCAAGGGGAGGCCATTATCACCACTGAGGTTGGGCAAAACCAGATGTGGGCCACGCAGTTCTATCGCTTTCACCGCCCCCGGACCTGGCTATCCTCTGGGGGGCTGGGGACCATGGGCTATGGCTTTCCCGCGGCCATTGGAGCCCAGGTAGCCTTTCCCGACCGTCTGGTCATAGATATTGCCGGTGACGGATCCATTCAAATGAACAGTCAGGAGCTGGCCACTGCTGTGAGCTACGAACTGCCGGTCAAGATCATTATCTTAAACAATGGCTACCTGGGCATGGTCAGGCAATGGCAGGAGCTTTTTTACGACCGGAATTACTGCTCCACATGCATGCATCACAATCCAGACTTCGTTCTTCTGGCCCAGGCCTATGGCGCAGAGGGTTTTCGGGTCGAAAAGGAAGAAGATTTGGATGCAGTGTTGCGCCAGGCCCTGGCCTCCCAAAAAACAACAATAGTCGATGTTGTCGTGGAGCAGGAAGAAAATGTCTATCCCATGGTCCCGGCTGGAGTGGGACTGAGTGAGATGCTCCTGGTCTAACATTTTCTCATCTCATGCAGGGGCAGGAAAGCAAAACCTCTGGGCCAGAGGCCATGGGGTTCTGTGTCTCATTGTCATCAAGTCCAGGTGACTTAAGCTGTATTTAAACAACAGCATTTTACGTTCAGTCCCGCCGTAGCGGGACTTCCGGTAAAGCTGAAACATTTTTTTGCCCGCTTGGGGGCAAAAAAATGATGAGGAGCAAAGTGATGCGGCATACCCTTTCGGTGTTGGTGGAGAATGAGCCCGGCGTCCTTTCCAGGGTGGCCGGGTTGTTTAGTGGACGCGGCTTTAATATCGAATCCCTGAATGTCGCTCCGACCCTGGAACAGGGCATATCCTTGATGACCATTGTCACAGACGGTGAAGAACAGATCATTGAACAGATTATCAAGCAGTTGCGCAAGCTGATATCTGTGGTCAAGGTCGTGGACATGAACGAGATCAAGTGTGTGGACCGGGAGATGGTTTTACTTAAGGTCAACGCTATGGATCAATATCGGGCCGAGGTCCTGCGCATTGTGGACATCTTCCGCTGTAAGGTGGTGGATGTCAGTCCAGCTGAGCTTACCCTGGAAGCCACAGGAGACAGGGGAAAGATCAGTGCCTTGATCCAGCTGCTGACCCGCTTTGGGATCAAGGAAGTTGCCCGTACCGGCAGCGTGACCATGCGTCGAAGTATGCAGACAGACTAAGTGAATGATAATCATCCGCCAGAGGCGGCGCTGACACCAGGCACCTGAAACCTCTGATGAAACCCTCACCATCAGATCACCAGATTATACGTTTCTCTTTCGATCAAACCAGGCGTCCGCAACCAAAGGCGGCACTCAAACTTCAAGCACAAGGAGGTCTCAATGCAGGTCTTTTATGAACAGAATGCAGACCTAAATCTGCTGGCCGATAAAACCGTGGCCATTATCGGTTATGGGAGCCAGGGGCATGCCCATGCTCAGAATCTGCGTGATTCCGGGGTAAATGTTCTTGTCGGCCAGCGTCCCCGGGGAAAAAACTATGAATTGGCCAGGGAGCATGGCTTTGATCCAGTCAGTGCGGCCGACGCTGCCAAGCAGGCCGATCTGATTCAGATTTTGGTCCCGGACCAGCATCAACCTGCTGTCTTTGAGCACGATGTCCTTCCCCATTTGACTGCCAATAAAGTCCTCCTGTTCAGTCATGGTTTCAATATCCATTTCGACCAGATCGTTCCCCCGCCAGATGTTGATGTGGTTATGATCGCACCCAAGGGTCCGGGGCATTTAGTGCGCAGGGAATACGTTGAAGGCGGAGGTGTCCCCAGCCTTGTGGCTGTACATCAAAACGCCAGCGGCCAGGCCCTGGATATTGCACTGGCCTATGCCAAAGGCATTGGGGCCACTCGGGCCGGTGTCATTGAGACCACCTTTCGGGAAGAAACTGAGACCGATTTGTTTGGTGAACAGGCGGTCCTCTGCGGAGGTGTAACCGCCCTGATCAAGGCTGGATATGATACCCTGGTCCAGGCCGGCTATCAGCCAGAAATCGCCTATTTTGAATGTCTGCACGAAATGAAGCTCATTGTGGATCTCTTTTACGAGGGAGGATTCCAGAAAATGCGGCATTCAATCAGTGATACTGCTGAATTTGGTGATTATGTGAGCGGCAAGCGGGTGATCAATGATCAAGTCAAAGCAGAAATGAAAGAGATCCTGACCGATATTCAGAACGGGTCCTTTGCCAAGGAATGGATTTTAGAGAATAAGGCCGGGTTGCCGGCATTTAAGGCTATGCGCCGAATGGAGCGGGAGCACGGCATTGAGCAGGTGGGAGAAAAACTGCGAACCATGATGCCTTGGCTGCATAAATAGCGACAGAGGGCAGGAGACATGGTGATGGAAAGAAACAGCCCTGTCTCCTGCCACAACGAAGGGAGATGATGTTTTCCAAAGGCCAGGCCTTATACCGCAACAGTGATTATGAGCAAGCTCAAGGTATCTTTCTGTCCCTTTTTGAAAAAGGAGATACTGATTTTCATACCTTGAAATATCTCATTGGGTGCTATGAAAAAAGACATAAATGGGAGGCGATCATTGATCTCCTCACTTCCCTTCATCTGCATTCCTACCAGCCCAAAGAAGCTTCCGCCCTCTACTATCGACTTGGCCGAGCCTATTTAAAGACCGGCAGGTACAGTCAGGCCAAACAGAGTTTTTGGCAAATAAAGCGCCTGGTCCCGCAGTTTCCGGGTCTTAATGACGCCCTGCGGGAATTGGAGCAGGTCCGGGTTCAAGCCAAGACACGCTATGATTATCTCCTGGAAAAAGGGCTGCTCAGTAAGGCTCAATTGGATGAGGCCTTAGAGCAAAGCCGAATCCAAAACCTGGACCCTGATCAATATATCCTGGAGCATCTGGCTGTCAGGAAGGAAGATCTTGGTCAGTCCTTGACTACCTTTTACGGGGTTCCTTTTGTGTCGTTTGATCCGACCATCGAGCCTCCATTTGATGTATTTGAAAAACGCAATCTGGATCCAGACTTTTTAAAAAAATATCATTGGGTCCCCTTTGCCCGCAACGGATCCATAGTCCAGGTCTTGACCGACAACCCCTTTGACCTGGGAAAAGTGGATGAGATAAAGTTTATTCTGGGTACCAGCCGGATAGAGTTCCAGATCGCCTTGCGCCAGGATATCGAGGCCTTTGTTGATCGTTTCTTTCAGGAATTGACCGGTGGGGCAGAGCTTACACAGTTTGAAGAAGAGGTCGATTTTGACCGGGATGAAAGTGAAACCCCGGAACTGGAAACAATGGTCCAGGATGAGGACAGCGAGGTCGTCCGCCTGGTGAATGCCTTGCTCATAGAGGCCTGGAAGCGGGGAGCTTCAGATATCCATGTCGAGCCCAACAGCGTATCCAAGTATTGTGCAGTCCGCTATCGGGTGGACGGGACCTGCCATGAGTTTCGCAAGCTGCGATTCGGTTTGGCCCGGCCCATAATTTCACGAATCAAAATCATGGCCAGGCTGGACATTGCTGAGAGGCGTCTGCCCCAGGATGGAAAGGTTAAGGTTAAGTTGCCGAAAGTGAACCGGGTTGTGGAGTTTCGGGTGGCAACCATTCCTACTGTGGACAACCAGGAAGACGTGGTCTTGCGCCTTTTGGCTTCAGGAAAGCCAATGCCCTTGGAATCTTTGGGCTTAACAACATACAACCTCAAACATGTCCAGCGTTTGGTGGCCCAGCCTTACGGGATGATTCTGGTTGTCGGACCCACTGGTTCGGGCAAGACAACCACCCTGCATTCAGCCATCAGTACGATAAACACTCCGGAAAAAAAGATATGGGCGGTGGAAGACCCGGTGGAAATCACCCAGGAAGGGCTGCGCCAGGTCCAGGTCAACCCTAAGATCGGTCTGAGCTTTGCTTCCACATTACGCTCTTTTCTCCGGGCCGACCCGGATGTGATCATGATTGGGGAAATGCGGGATAAAGAAACCGCTCACATTGGGGTTGAGTCTTCTCTGACCGGACATCTCGTCTTTTCCACCTTGCACACAAACTCGGCCCCGGAAACCATTACCCGGCTCCTGGACATGGATTTGGATCCCTTTAATTTTGCCGATTCCCTGCTCTGTGTCTTGGCCCAGCGTCTGGTCAAAACATTGTGCCCCAAATGCAAGGAAATATATTCTCCCAGTCCGGAGCATCTGGAGGAGATCAAGCAGGAGTTCGGTCCGGAATGGGATACCGCCCTGCCAGAGGAGATCCGTGAGAAACCTGTCCTGGCCCGGGCTCAAGGGTGCCGGCATTGCCTGGGCGGGTATAAGGGGCGGATGGGCATTCACGAGCTCATGGTTTCCAGCCCGGCCATCAAAAACCTGATCAAGTTCCGCAAGCACACTCAGGATATCCTGGCCCAGGCCAAGGAGGACGGGATGCTGACCTTAAAGCAGGACGGACTTATCAAAGTCCTGCAAGGCCTGACCACCATTGAGCAGGTCCGCAGTGTTGCCGGAGGGGAGTAGGCTCCACAAGTTGTCAGATGTCAGCTTTGCCTCTGGCCGCAGACGCCAGTTTGATCAGAGAAGAAACTGAGCATGAAGAGGGCTGGGCTTGGGGTCAAGC
>JBKHIL010000336.1:0-2900 GCA_046538645.1 Desulfovermiculus sp. | reverse complement strand
AAGCTCGTATGAAACAAGATTTTACACCCCAGATGGCCTGCCCTTGAGGGCAAGGGCGGCCTACTGTTGAGCCGGCTTTTGCGTAGGGCGGGCTTGACCCCAAGCCCAGCTCTCTTCATGCTCTGTTTCTTTCTTGATCAAACTGGGCGTCTGCGGCCAGAGGCGGCGCTGAAACCTGAACACAAGATTTTCATGAGCAACCGGCGATGAGTACCCAAAAGGCCCAACAAAGCAAAAAAAACACCCCAAGCAGCAAAGGGACCCAGAAGAAGAAAAAGACCAAAAAGGGCAAACCGATACAGTTTCATCTGACTTGGTCTGGTCTCATTTCCTGGGGCGTATTTGCCTTTGTGCTTGTGGCCTGGGCATTTATTCTTGGGGTCTTCGTGGGCAGGGGCTATCAGCCGGAAGCCTTTCTCCCCCTGGTAGCTGATTATATGCCAGGACAGAGCAAACAACAGGATGATCAGGATCAAAACCAAAATCCGGTTTTGAGTGCTCAGGAACTGGGATTTTTTGAGTCCTTGCAGTCTGCCCCCGGTCTCACACCGCAGGAAAAAAAACAAAAGGCGTCAAAAAACAGGGCCAGTCCGGAAACTAAACCCGAAACTGAAATGAAGGCCCAAAAGAGCGATACGTCCTATGTCTATGAATTTCAGGTCGGGGCTTTTAAACGCCAGGATCAGGCCGAGGCCCTGCGGCAAAGATTGGCCCAGAAGGAGTTTTCCGCCGCAGTACAACAAAGCAGGGTCCAGGGCTCTGCCTGGTACCGGGTGGTGGTTCGGCATACAGCAGGGCCGGCCGAGGTGAAGGCCTTTACTGCCCGTTTGCAGCAAGCAGGAGTCAGCAATTTCTTTCTGCGCAGCAAAAAGCCCAAATAGCAAGGACCAATCATTTTCATTGCCCTATGTTTTAGACAACCTATGTGTCGAGGAGGGATGTGCATGGACGACGGGTTAAGCGACAAACATGCAGGTTCGATTTTAAGGTGTAAAAATATTTTGGCATTGCCAGGGCCGGCTGAGTTCTGGCCCTGACTTGCAGAGGAGGTCTGACCATGACATTTGTACCCCGTGAATGCTTTTTTACCAAAGGGATTGGACGCCATAAGAACAAACTGCAGTCCTTTGAGCTGGCCTTAAGGGATGCTGGCATAGAAAAGCAGAACCTGGTTTATGTTTCCAGTATTTTTCCGCCAAAATGCAAGATTGTCAGCCTGGATGAGGGGATCGATAAACTCCAGGCCGGGCAGATTACATACTGCGTCATGGCCCGGAACGCGACCAATGAAAAGGGCAGGCTGGTCGGGTCGGCTGTAGGAATGGCCTTTCCAGCTGATGAGAGCCACTACGGCTATATCTCTGAACACCACGCTTTTGGGGCCGAGGAACAGGAAATCGGCGATTTCGCCGAAGACCTGGCCTCTACTATGCTGGCTACCACCTTGGGTATCGATTTCGATCCGGAAAAGGACTATGATGAGCGGCGTCAAATATACCGCATGAGCGGGGGCATTGTCGATTCAGCCTCTGCCCCCTGTGTGACCAGGGGGGTTGCCGGGCTGTGGACCACGACCATTTCGGCAGCTGTGTTTTTGCCGTAAATACCCTCTTTTCAGATTAAGCTCGAGCAAACAAAATATGTTTTCTTATTTGGATCTTGATACCAGAAATGGACAACGCATAGACGTCTGGCCTGTGCCTTATGAAGGCACAGTCAGTTTTGGCCGGGGGACATCTCTGGGTCCGGAGGCCATTTTGCGGGCTAGTAGGGAGATCGAAACCTGGGATCAGGAGCTGGGGGCTGATCTGGCCGATCTGGCCCATTTTCGCACCTGGTCCTGGTTTCAGCCTCCAGTATCCGGACCTGAGGATATGGTTCGACATATGGCGGCCGAGTTAGCCAAGAGCTGTGACCCGGGTACCTTTGTGCTCACCCTGGGTGGGGAACACAGTGTAGCCTTGGCTCCCATCAGGCACTATCAATCTCTGTTTTCGAATCTGACCGTCCTGCAGATAGACGCTCACGCTGATCTGAGGGATTCCTTCCAGGGCAGCCCGTATTCTCATGCCTCGGTTATGTCCAGGGTCAGGGAATTGGGCATTCCCTTGGTCCAGATAGGGGTCCGCAGCCTCAGCCGGGAAGAATCCGAACGTATCGCCTCTGAGCCGGAACATGAACTGTTGACTCTCTTTGCCCACGATCTCTCCAGTCCAGAACAGACAGCGGCGAGGGTCCGGGAGTTCATTGGCCAGAGACCTTTGTATATCAGCTTTGACGCCGATGGAATGGATCCGTCGATCATGCCCGGCACAGGCACCCCGGAGCCGGGAGGCCTTTCTTTCTCCTGGCTGCACAGATTCTGGCCTCTGTTCTTTGGCCAATGCCGGTTGGTGGGAATGGATTTTTGCGAGCTCTCTCCTCTGCCTGGAGGTGGTCTGGTCTCCGAGTCTGTTGCTGTGCGTTGCCTGAACAGAATTCTTACTGCATTCCTGCGCCCGGGAGGAGCCCATGCCAGTTCCTGAAGGCCGGGTCTTTGAATTCAAGGGGCCGGAAGAGATCCGATCTGATCTCCTGGAGACCTTTGCTTTTGATGGAGCAGATCAGTATATCAAGACTGAGACCAGGGAGTTTGTAGCGGTCTGTCCTTTCAGCGGGCTTCCAGACTTTGCCTTGCTCACAATCGAGTACTATCCGGAAGGGGGGGTGTGTATCGAGCTGAAGTCACTGAAATATTATATTACCAGCTATAAACAGGTGGGCATCTATCAGGAAAAGGCAACGCAGAGGATTTATCAGGACCTGGCCCGGGTCTTAAAAACCAAGCGCTTGCGGGTCAGCACTGTGTACAATGTCCGGGGCGGATTTACGACCACTGCAGTGCAGGGCAGACTCTGAGA
>JBKHIL010000335.1:0-2902 GCA_046538645.1 Desulfovermiculus sp. | reverse complement strand
GCCTGCCCCTGGTTGGGTTGCGAGTTCGAACCTGCCTTGGCCATCAGAGTCTGCATGCGGGTGAGCAGCTGGCTCAGCTCAGAGCTGGCTTCCCGGTTCAGGCCTTGCCCCTGAGCTGTGCCCTGATCCTGAACCTGCTTTGCGGCATGGGCCTGCCCCTGGTTGGGTTGCGAATTGAGATCCATGTGCTGTATTGCCCCCACCAATTGGCTCAGAAAAGCAGTACTGGAGCCCTCTTCGTACATCATTTTCTGCAGCTCCTCGGGTTGTGCAGAAGATTCCTGAAAGAGAAGCTCCAAGATCTGGGTCAGGTGTTCATCTTGTTGATCTGAGTCGACCATAGAGAGGCTCTGACCGGTCCAGCCCGATTCTTCTGGGACAAGCTCTGACTGAATTTTATTTTCCCGGGCTGGAGAATGACCGGTGGCACCGGCTAGGTGGCGGGCGAATTGGACTTGAGAATTGGAGGAGCCCTGACCCCGCCCCGTTGCGGAGGCAGGGGACAAGGTCCCTGAAGTATTTCCAAAGTGAGCAATAAGCGAAGCAGCTTGACTCATATTTATTTCCAGGGTCTATGGGGGTTCACTATCTTTCATATTGCTGTAATCCCGACTTATTTCTGCCGCTTCTTTTCCCGGCATCTGGTCCAGGACTTCACCGGCCAGTTTACGGCGCATATTGGCCAAAATGCCGATGGCCAGGTCCCGGTCCATGGACAGCATGGCCGCAGCAGCCCGGCCGGCATTCATGTTTTCATATATCCCACTGAGCTCTTGGACTTTTTCGTCTTGAATCCGGCGCTGCTTTTCCGCTCTGTCCTGAAGGCTCTGGCGTATTGTCTTTATTTCCTCTAGTTTATTTTCGACATCTGCACGCAAAACCTTTAATTCTTCTCCACGGGCCCGGACAGCCTCCTCTTTTTGTTCCAGGTCTGCAATCTTATCCTTAAGTATGGATACAATACGTTTTTCCTCCAGGGTCAGATTTTGGGGGTCTCCATCATCTTTCAACGGCATTTCCTGAGCCTGGATAACGCCAGAGGCCAAGATCGTCATTGCTGCTGCCAGTCCCAGCAAACGTGACGCATGCTGGCTATGAGGCCGGAAAATGCCCCTGAGCACCTGGGCGAAACTCATGATCCGCCCCTCCCCCATCCGAACACAGCTACGTCATCTAATTCCAATGTTTCCAGCTTGTTATCTTCCAGTCTCATTCTATGGTCGTGCCGCTCATTGAGTTTTTCCAACATTTTCTTGTCTGTACATGCCTTGTGCTGAGCCTGTTTTTTGTCCTCCACTTTTTGACCGGCCCGGGCAATATCTGCATCAATCTTATGTACTTCCCGGGCAATCGACTCTAGACACTGCTGATAGAGGAGCATTGTCATACAGGTCATGCCTCGGGCCTGCTGCGCTTCAAATTCCTGCCGGACGTCAAGCAGACGCTTTTCTTCCGCTTGCTTGTGATCTTTAAGGCTCTGGTATTCTTGTCTGGCCCGGGTCAGAGCCAGCTGGGCCATATCTTCTGCATTTTTCCTGTATCCGAGTACGGAGAGCAAGGGAAAACGTCTCATAGTCAAAGCCTCGGGCTCCTCTAAATGTTACCTGGAAAAAATATCGCGCAAGCCCTGCAGTGCATCCTGAATAGTTACCTTTTCTTCCCGGTCCTGGCTCAAAAAATCGTTCATCGCCGGCAAGAGGTCCAGGGCCTGATCAAGCTTGGGATTTGTTCCCCGGGAGTATGCCCCAATGGAAACCAGATCTTCTGCCTCGGCATAGGTAGCCAGCAGATCTTTCATCCGGGCACAAAGATCCATATGTTCGCTAGTTACCAAATCGTTCATCAGCCGACTGGAGGACTGCAAAACATCCACCGGAGGGTAGTGATTCTTGTGGGCCAGCTTGCGGGTGAGGACTATGTGTCCATCCAGGATAGAGCGCACTGTGTCCGATACCGGTTCGTTCATATCATCTCCCTCAACCAGCACCGTAAACAGCCCGGTAATGCTTCCTTTGCCCTTATAGTTTCCGGCCCGTTCCAAGAACTTGGGCATCTTGGCGAATACCGAAGGGGGATAGCCCTTGGTCGTGGGCGGCTCACCAACGGCCAGGCCGACCTCCCGTCCGGCCATGGCGAACCTGGTCACTGAATCCATCATCAACAAGACATTCTGACTCTGATCGGCAAAATATTCTGCAATAGTCGTGGCCACAAAAGCCGCCCGCATACGCAGGACCGGAGACTGATCCGAAGTGGCCACTACCAGGACCGAACGTTTTAAACCTTCCTTTCCCAGGTCGTTCTCTATAAACTCTCTTACTTCCCGGCCTCGCTCCCCAATCAGGGCAATGACATTGATCGGAGCCTGAGAGTTCCTGGCCATCATACCCAGCATGGTACTTTTGCCCACTCCGGAACCAGCCATGATAGCCAGCCTCTGGCCCATACCGCATGTAAGCAGACCGTTAATACTGCGGACTCCGAGGTCCATGGGTTCCTCGATCCGCTGGCGGTGCATAGGACCCGGGGGTAACGCATATATAGGCCGTTCCTCTTTCGGTTCTAAATTGACCAGGCCATCTATCGGCTGACCCATGGCGTCCAGAATGCGGCCTAGCATCGGCTGACCCACAGGCAACAGTGCGTCAGAGTTCCGAAGTGTGATCAGGTTTCCAGGAGCAAGCCCATGCAGCTCGCCCAAAGGCATGAACAGGGCCATGGAATCCCGAAATCCAACCACCTCAGCCAAAACCGGCACATTTCCGTTTTCCGGCCAGATCTCGCACATGGATCCAACAGAAACCTGGGGACAATAGCCCTGGATCAACATGCCGATAATATTGCTTACTTTGCCGCAGCTGCGGATGGGATCCATGCTGCGGACACAATCTAGAAGGGCATC
>JBKHIL010000334.1:0-2902 GCA_046538645.1 Desulfovermiculus sp. | reverse complement strand
AAGCACCTCTTAATTCATCACTCATTGCTCATTGCTCAGTACTTTTTCATACAAATATGCGAACTGCTTTTTTTCTTTGTTTCTTGGCCCTGACAACTTTGGCCATACCCGGTTTTGCTGCCAAACCATCTCCTGCTCTCAAGAGTGAACGAGATATTGTGGATCAGGCCGGACGCCGTATTCAGGTTGATTCCCCCATGCACCGGATCATCTCCCTGTATGGGGCGCACACGGAAAATCTTTACGCTCTGGGCCTGGATGAAGAAATCATCGGGGTCAGCCGGCACGAGGTCTTTCCCCCAAAGGCCCTGGACAAGCCAACCTTTGCCGCTCATCAGGACCTGGAACGCTTTCTGGCCGTTGATCCGGATTGCGTCCTCATCCGGCCCATGCTGGACCGGGGCTACCCGCAGCTGGTCGACGGGCTGGAACGCCTGGGAATTGAGGTTATCTCCCTGCAGCCGAACACTGTGCAGGAAATTACCTCTTACTGGCGGGCCTTGGGCCGCTTGACAGGAAGACAGGAAGCTGCTGAAGACATGATTAAGACCTTTACTCAAACCCTGGATCGCTTCCAGAAGCTGAACAGGGATATTGAAGATCCCAAACAGGTCTATTTCGAGGCCATCCATGCCAAGATGAAAACCTTTGCCCCGAGTTCCATTGCTGTCTTTGTCCTGGAGTCTGTGGGCGGGAAAAACGTAGCTGATGATGCCAGGGGCCTGCGGGGCACAAACATCGCGGCCTACGGCAAGGAGAAGATCCTGTCCCAGGCCCGAAATATTGATATCTATCTGGCCCAGAAAGGTCCCATGAACCGGCCGACAAAGGCTCTGATCCGCCAGGAACCCGGCTTTCAGGCCATCAAGGCCGTACGCAATGATAAGATCTTTATTGTCGATGAATTTCTTGTCTCCAGGCCCACCTTCCGCCTTTTGCTGGGCATGGCCCATATCGGGCACATATTGTATCCGGAGATTTATACCAAAGAGGTGGTGAAGGATGTCCAGGCTTTGGTCCATGAGCAGTATGGCCTTCAACCCAGGAGCAACCATGAACGAGCACACTGAAACCGCAACTCAAGCCGGCACCTTGTTCGGCATCGGGGTCGGCCCCGGAGATCCGGACCTCATCCCGGTCAAGGCAGTCAAGATACTGCAAAAGGTGGATGTGATCTTTACCGCCTCATCCACCAAAAACGACCACAGCCTGGCTGTTCGCGTGGCCGCCCCCCATTTGCCCCCGGACACACCGGTGCACACCCTGCCCTTCCCCATGAGCCGGGATAAAGACACTGTCCGGGCCGCCTGGACAGAAAATGCCCGCACTGTCCTTAACTTTCTGGAACAGGGCCAGGATGCGGCTTTTCTGACCATGGGCGATCCCATGACCTACTCCACCTTCAGCTATCTGCTGCGGACCATGTACCACCTGGCCCCGCAGATCCCGATTATCACCATACCGGGTATCACCTCCTATCAGGCCGCTGCCGCTGCCACCAATACCCCCTTGGTCGAAGGCGAAGAGAATCTGCTCCTGCTCTCCGGGGTCAAGGGCGGGAACGGGCTGCACAAAACTTCGGAAGCGGATACAGTCGTTTTTCTCAAGGCCTACAAGAAATGCGCTCACATTGTGCACAGCCTGGAGGAATGCGGCCGGCTCAAGTCCAGTGTCGGTGTGGTTCGCTGCAGCTTTCCGGATCAGGAAGTCATCCGCGATGTGACCCAATTGCAGGACAAGGCTCCTAAATACTGGACCCTGATCCTTTCCAGGAAAAAGGACCCGTATGCCCTCGAAGACTAGGTCTTTGACCCTGCCTCTGGGTACGTCTTTGGGTTTGTCCCTGAGCCTGATTCTGATCCTTGTTTTCCTGGTTCAGGGCATAGGCGCCCATGACCTGACCCATCAGGTGGGCTGGCCCGTACTCCGGATCATCTTTTTCGTCGCCCTGGGACTGGCGGCCGGCGAAATCATCGAGGCCACCGGATGGACCCGGTCCTTGTCTATTGTGGCCCGGCCGCTGTTTTCTTTCGCCCGTCTGGGCCAGCGCTGCAGCGCCACTTTCACCGCCGCCTTTGTATCCGGGGTTGCGGCCAACGGCATGCTGGTCTCATTCTATGAGCAGGGCCTGATTGACAAAAAGCGCCTGTTTCTGACCAATTTCATCAACCAGCTGCCGGCCTTTTTTCTGCATCTGCCCACGACGCTGTTCGTCATCCTGCCTTTGGCCGGTACTCCGGGCGCTGTATATCTTCTGCTCCTTTTCCTGGCCGCTGTCCTTCGGACCGGGATGTGCGCCCTGTATGGCCGGCTCCGCCTTTCACCCCCGGATGAAGATACAGAGGACAGCCAAGAAACCGGCAGACAGAACAAGACATCAGCCATGGACTTACCCGGCCTCATACTGAGACGGGTCCCCAGACGTCTGGGCCGGATCGTCCAGTTCGTGGTCCCCATATATATATTGGTCTTTGCCCTGCACCGCCTGGGATGCTTCGATTTTATCCAGACGGTCATGGCCGGAACAGCAGTCAGCGCCCTGATCCCCATCGAGGCCCTGTCTATGGTGGTCATCAGCTTCCTGGCCGACTACACCTCCGGCTTTGCCACGGCCGGGGCTCTGGCCTCTTCCGGTGTTTTAAGCGATCATCAGGTGGTCCTGGCTCTGGTGTTGGGAAATGTCATCGCCCTTCCGGTACGCAGCCTGCGCCACCAGCTGCCCCGTTATCTGGGCATCTTTTCCCCCAGGATGGGGACCCAGATTCTGGTTCTGGGCCAGGGCCTCAGAGTGGTGAGTCTGATTGTGGTGGGAGCCGGGTATATGTTGCTGGGCTTCTCGTGATTGTTCAGCTTTGCCTCCGGCAAATCTGAAATATTTTTTTGCCCCAAAGCGGGCAAAAAA
>JBKHIL010000333.1:0-2906 GCA_046538645.1 Desulfovermiculus sp. | reverse complement strand
ATCAAGCCGGCCTCCGCCGACTGTAACCTGCAATGTGAGTATTGCTTCTATTTGCAAAAAAAAGATCTGTATCCTGAAAGCCCCCGGCACCGGATGCAGGACTATGTCCTGGAGCAGCTCATCCACAGCTATCTGTCCACCCGGCAGCAGGTCTATTCCATGATCTGGCAAGGCGGGGAACCAACCCTTATGGGCCATGATTTTTTTGGCCGGGTTGTTGATCTGCAAAAAAAATACGGCCGGCCTGGATCCAGAATAGCCAACAGCGTTCAGACCAACGCAACTCTGATCACTCCAGAACTGGCGTCTCTGTTCGCAGACTATCGCTTCCTGCTTGGATGCAGCCTGGACGGACCTGCGGACATGCACGACCAATACAGAAGGACCCCTGGCTATAAGCCCTCGCACCACCTCACACTCCAGGGCATACAGACCCTGCGCCGCCACCAGGTCCCGGTCAATGGTCTGGTCCTGGTCAGCCAGGCCAACGTGCACAGTCCACAGGACGTATATGATTACCTCAAAGCTCAGGGGCTTACCTTTCTCCAGTTCGTGCCCTGTGTGGAGTTCGACGATCAGGGCCGGCTGCTGCCCTTCAGCATCAGCGGGGAACAATGGGGCCGGTTCATGCTGGCTGTATTTGAACGCTGGCTGCCCCGGGATCGGACCAAAATCTCGGTTCGTCTCTTTGAATCCATCCTGTCCAAACTAGTGCATGGGCAGGCCAGTGACTGCTGCTTCGCACCCCGGTGCAACCACTATTATGTGGTGGAATATAACGGAGATATCTACCCCTGCGATTTCTTCGTTACCTCCCGGTACAAGCTCGGAAACATTATGGACACCTCCTGGGCTGAGGTCCAAGAATCCGCCGTTGCCCGCCATTTCAGTTCTCTGAAGCAGGACTTAAGTCCGGCCTGCGAGGTCTGTGAGTTCCGGGAACTGTGCATGGGAGATTGTCTCAAATTCAGAAAAAACATGCTTCATGGCCCCCAAGAACAAAGCTGGTTATGTTCCGGATGGAAACTCTTCTTTTCTGCAACCCTTGAACGGTTCAAGTTGCTCGCCCGCTGCATCCGGGACAATACACCATATCCTGACTCATACCCCATTGGGCGGGTCTGAACCACAAAACGAGGAGGTTTCTTCATGTACCGTCGAAAAGCAATCAGTACTCTTTTCTTGCTTATCATTTTCTGTTTTTTGGCAATTCCAACAGCACACGCTGCTGAAGGCAGACAGATCAATCTGGGAACCGTGAACTGGCCAGGGGTGACCATTAAGACTGAAGTCACCAAACAGATCCTTGAGGCCCTTGGCTACCAAGTCGATGTCCTTGAACTGGATATAGCACCCATCATGCTTGGACTGGCCAATGACGATCTTGACGCCTTTCTCGGCTGCTGGTGGCCCAACCAGAGCACGTATATGGAAAAATATCTGGACACAGAAGAGATCACTAAGCTGAGCAGAAACCTGGATCAGACTATTTATTGCCATGCAGTACCAGAGTATGTCTGGGAGGCTGGGGTCCACAGCATGGCCGACCTGGACAAACCGGAATTTCGAGACAAATTCGACCTCAACAAAGATGGTAAGCCCGAGCTCTATGGCATAGAAGCCGGGAATGTGGGAAACAAAATCACTGATGAGGCTATTGCCAACGATACATATGGGCTTGGTGACTGGGAACTTGTCCAATCCAGTGAAGCGGGCATGCTTTCACAGGTCAAAAAAGCAGTTCGCAATGAGCAATGGATTGTTTTTCAGGGATGGGAACCTCACTGGATGACCATTGAATGGGATCTCAAGTTCTTGGAAGATCCTGAAGAAATCTGGCCTGGCCAAGGACGTAAAACCGAGGTCTGGACAGTGATTCGTACCGGCCTTAAAGAGGATGACCCGAATGTGGTCAAGTTCTTGGATCAAATTAAAGTGACGCCTGATTGGCAGAGCAAATGGATATATGACATTTCCTATGCCAAAAAAGACCAGGATGACATTGCCGAAGAATGGATTCAATCCCACCTGGAAGACATAGCCGCCTGGGTTGACGGAGTGCAGTCATTGTCCGGTGAGCCAGCTGAAGATGTGCTCCGGGCAAAATTCGAATAAATAGAAAACGATTTCGCCACCAGAAAAGACCGTCCCGCGGGACGGTCTTTTCTGGTGCAGGGTCACAAGCCACATGAGAACTAAAGACATCCATCAATCCCAGATTGATCCGAATTCCGTACCAGGGGCGCATCTCCTGTCCATCCTTTCTGGGCTGCCAGCCGGGCCACGACCCGATTCTGTCCATCGCCTTTTCCATCCCGAAACACAACTTCCTGATAGGAAATGATTCGCAGGCTGAGAAAGGAATGTAGCAGCTCATTGGTCCGAAAGAGATAATCGCGATTTCCAGGTTGACTGATCGAGGGCTGATCGCTTTCCATGGCCGACTCGTAGAGCAATATGCCGCCAGGCTTTAAGCCTTCTTTTATAAATGGAAAAAGCCTGCGATCCAGAAAAAAGCAGCAGACAATAAGATCAAAGCTCCCCTCCCGGAGGGGAAATGTATCCAAATCGGCCTGGACTGGAACCAGTCCTGGGATATTATGGGCTTTGAGACGGTGCACAGCTCTGTCTGACAGGTCCAGGGCCAGGACCTTGTATCCTTGCCGGGCCAAAAAGGCTGCATTCCGGCCTTGCCCGGCCGCCAGGTCCAAAACCGTGGGTCCGGGGGCCATTTTGTGCATATTCTGCACCCACTGCGATGCTTCTCCCATGTCCCGCTGATCATCGAATTTTGCATTCCAGCGCTCCCTGTCTTGCTTCATATCTGCTCCTCAATATTTTCTACTCTTATCTGTCATTATTTTGCCCATCAGCTGAAAAATGCTGCAGGAAGGGCCGCCTCATCA
>JBKHIL010000059.1:0-8249 GCA_046538645.1 Desulfovermiculus sp. | reverse complement strand
ATACCACGGCAAAAGTGGAGTAGCCCATGCAAGACAAAGACATTCTCCGGGTCAGAGACAAATGGAGCGGCAAAGTGAAATATGTCACTCCATTACTAAAAGGTTTGCAGTATACCTTTACCAACCTGCTGTCCAAGCACAAGACAATTCAATATCCTGAACAAAAACGGGCGGTGAGCCGCAGATGGAGAGGGCTGCACCGCCTGGAACGGGATAACCAGGGACAGCTTCTCTGCGTGGCCTGCGGGCTGTGCGCCGCTGTCTGTCCGGCCCAGTGCATTGAGGTGGTTCCCTATGAGCCGGAAAACGGGGAACGCTATCCCGAAGATTTCAAAATCGACGAATTGCGCTGTATCTATTGCGGTTTCTGCCAGGAAGTCTGCCCCAGGGGAGCAATCACCTTAAGCCAGGTGTATGACTATGTTGATTCCCATCGGGAGGATTTCCAGTTCTCCTTTGCCAAATTGGATAAACCTGAACAGCTGAGTTTCCACTATCAACGCAGCCTGCTGCAAAAGATTCTGGGCTAAATACCCGGCAAAAGCCGCTGTCTGGTCCTTATGTGTATGTGAAGGAGTTTTAAGCCATGGCTGAACTGTCCATACTTTCCTTTTTTGTGATTTTATCCATCTTGTCAGCACTGCTGGTGGTGTGCACCCATAATATCGTCCACAGCGCCTTGTGGATGATTGTCTCCAGCCTGGCCCTGGCCGCCTTGTTTCTTCTTTTGCATATGCAGTTTCTGGCCGTACTGCAGGTGATCGTCTACGCCGGGGCCATCATGATGTTTATCCTTTACGCCATTATGATGCTCAATCTGCGCATGAGCTCTGGTCCCTATCAGCTCTGGAATCTTAAGAGCCTGGGTGTAGGCATCCTCATTGTCTTCATGGGCGGCATGCTCGGACTGGCTGAACTCATGCCGGAAACGTCCCCTCTCAGCGGCCCGTTCACCGTCCAGGCCATGCAGGAAGTCGGCGAGGTTGGCATTTTGGCCACCCGGATATTCTCAGATTACATTATTGCCTTTGAACTTGTTGCTGTATTGCTCACCGCCGGGGTGGTTGGTGCCTTGGCTTTGGCCAAGAAAGATCGTTAAGGAGTCGCCTTTATGGAATATCAAAGTGTGTTCCTCGGCCTGGGACTGGCCCTCTTCCTCATCGGTACGGCAGGAGCCTTAGTTCGCAGAACGGCCATCATAGTGTTTTTAAGCATTGAGATCATGCTCGGGGGGGTCAATCTCGTTTTCCTGACCTTTGCCCGCAGCACCCAAAGTGCCGAGGGTGCCTTCATGGTCATGTGCATCATGGCCGTGGCCGCTGTGGAGGCAGCCGTTGGCCTGGCTATCTTCTTTCGCATGTACCAAAAGACCGGTTCCATTGATGTGGAGCGGTTCAACCTGCTCAAATGGTAAGTCGAGGAGAGTGGCATGTTTGACTATATCTGGCTCATTCCGGTCTTTCCCCTGATCGGGGTTCTCATCAACGGCCTTTTAGGCCGGCGTCTGGAAGAGGTGAACAAGTCTCTCGTCCATTGGGTGGCCTGCGCATCTGTCGGCATCTCCTTTGCTTTGACCGTGATCACGTTCTTTCAGCTCCTGGCTCTGCCGGAGGGGGAACGTCTGGTGGAATACATCTGGTTTGAATGGATTCGGGCCGGGGACTTCAGCGTTTCAGTAGCCTACCAGATCGATCCCCTGTCTCTGGTCATGTGTCTGTTTGTTACCGGGGTGGGCTTTCTCATCCATATTTATTCCATCGGCTACATGCTGCACAGTGAAGGGCGCTACTACCGCTACTTCACCTATCTAAACCTGTTCATGTTCTCCATGATCAACCTGGTTCTGGCTAACAACTTCCTGCTCATGTTCCTGGGCTGGGAAGGAGTGGGCATGTGCTCTTATCTTCTCATCGGCTTCTGGTTTGGAAACCTGGACAATGCCAGGGCCGGGAAAAAGGCTTTTATTACCAACCGGGTCGGGGACTTCGCCTTTCTGGTCGGTTTATTTCTCTTGTTAATCAGCCTTGGCGAACACGGCATCTGGTCTCTGCGCTTTACCGAGGTCTTTGAAAACGCTCATCTCATGCCCCAGGGCGTAGTCACAGCTGTATGCCTTCTCTTTTTCATTGGCTGCACAGCCAAATCAGCCCAGATCCCCTTGTACGTGTGGCTCCCGGACGCCATGGCTGGCCCTACTCCGGTCAGTGCCCTGATCCATGCCGCAACCATGGTCACATCAGGCATCTACTTCATAGCCCGCAGCAACGTACTGTACTCCATGTCTCCTGTGAGTCTGCAGGTCGTGGCGGTCATCGGAGCCCTGACAGCCCTGCTGGCGGCCACCATCGCCCTGACCCAGAACGATATCAAGCGGGTCTTGGCCTACTCCACCGTCAGTCAGCTGGGGTATATGTTTCTGGGCCTGGGCGTGGGAGCCTTCAGCGCCGGAATCTTCCATGTGGTCACCCACTCCTTTTTCAAGGCCCTGCTCTTTCTGTGCGCCGGGAGCGTGATGCACGCCCTGGCCAATGAACAGGATATGCGCCATATGGGCGGCATGCGCAAAAAGGTTCCCATCACCTATATAACCATGCTTCTGGGCACCCTGGCCATCGCCGGATTCCCCGGGCTTTCCGGTTTTTTCAGCAAGGATGAGATCCTGTGGTACACCTTTGCCAACGGGCACCCCATCCTGTGGCTGATCGGGGTCCTTACCGCCGGCATGACCGCATTTTACATGTTCCGGCTCATCTTTATGACTTTTTTCAACGAATGCCGGGCTCCTCAGGATGTGCAAAAGCATATTCATGAATCACCAAAATCCATGACCGTGCCCATGGGCGTCCTTGCCATCCTCTCTGTTGTCGGCGGGGCAATTGGAGTCCCGGCTGTTCTGGGTGGCAGCAACCGCATAGAGCATTTCCTCGAGCCGGTCATGCATTCGTCTGCCGGGCACGGCCACCACTCAGCCAGCACTGAGTATCTGCTCATGGGTATATCTGTTGCTATTGTATTCATAGGCATCGGACTGGCCTACACCATGTATGTGAGCAGGCGGCACCTCCCGGCTGCCTTGTCTGCAAAGTTTTCATGGCTGTACGCAGCCATGCTCAACAAATGGTATGTAGATGAACTGTACGGGGTCCTCTTTGTCCGCCCCCTGCACTGGATAAGCCGCTTCATGTGGAAGGGTTTTGATGTCAGCATCATAGACGGGGCGGTGAACGGAGTGGCCAATGCCGTCGGGTGGTGCGGCAGCAGGCTGCGGACCATCCAGGCCGGGTATGTACAGGCCTATGCCATATCCTTTGTGTTTGGTGCCATGCTCTTGGTTGTGTACTCAGTCTTTGCCCTGGTCTAGGATCATAAGGAGTCGTCGATGAGTCTCACTGGCGTACCCATTCTCAGCATCTTGACCTTCCTGCCCCTGGCGGGGGTCTTGATCATTGCGCTTATGCCCGGTTCCGGCCCTGGAGCAGCCAAGCGGTTCTGGTCCATAGGGCTGGCTGTTGCCGTGCTGGAGTTTCTGATCTCCATCCCCGTACTCATAGCTTTTGATGCATCAATTGCCGGGATGCAGTTCACTGAGCACACGGCCTGGATTGAAAGCCTGGGCATCAGCTATTCCCTTGGCCTGGACGGAATCAGCTTGTGGCTGGTCATGTTGACCACCTTTTTTGTGCCCTTGTGTATATGGTGCTCCTTTACCTACATCCAAAAAAAGATCCGGGAATACATCATCAGTTTCCTGCTCATTGAGACAGCCATGATCGGGACCTTTCTGGCCATGGATCTCGTCTTGTTCTATGTCTTCTGGGAACTGATGCTCATCCCCATGTTCCTGCTCATCGGGGTGTGGGGCGGAGAGCGGCGCATATACTCTGCCGTCAAGTTCTTCCTGTATACTGCTCTGGGCAGCATCCTCATGCTGGTGGCTATTGTTGTCCTCTACATCCATCACCTTCAGACTACAGGCGAGGTCTCCTTTTACCTCTTCGACCTCCTGGATATGCACATCCCGGTCAGCATGCAGTTCTGGCTCTGCGCAGCCTTTTTTCTGGCCTTTGCCATCAAGGTGCCCATGTTCCCCTTACACACCTGGCTTCCGGATGCGCATGTTGAGGCACCAACCGCAGGAAGCGTCATTCTGGCCTCCATCCTGCTCAAAATGGGGACCTACGGCTTTATCCGCTTTGCCATGCCCCTTTTTCCGTATGCAACGCATCTATTTATACCCATTATCGCCGGCCTGGCCGTGATCGCGATTATATATGCCGCACTTGTTTCCTGGGTCCAGCCGGATATCAAAAAGCTCGTTGCCTACTCCAGCGTGAGTCATATGGGCTATGTCCTGCTGGGACTTTTTGCCTTGAACATGCAAGGGGTGCAGGGCGGTATCTATCAGATGCTCAATCACGGGCTGTCAACCGGAGCCCTCTTCCTCCTGGTGGGCATGATCTATGAGCGAAGGCATACCCGGCTGATGGAGGAGTTTGGAGGCCTGGCCAAAATCATGCCCGTGTATGCCACCTTTTTGATGATCGCCACCCTGGCCTCTGTGGCCGTACCAGGAACCAACGGGTTTGTTGGTGAGTTCCTCATTCTTCTGGGCGCTTTTAAGAGCTATCCCATCCTGGCCATTATTGCCACCTCCGGGGCCCTGTTCAGTGTCATCTACATGCTCTGGATGTATCAGCGGGTCATGTTCGGTCCGCTAGATAAAGATCAGAACAAGGGTCTTACTGATTTGACCTTCAGGGAAACAGCCATCATGGTGCCCATAGCAGTACTCATTATCGTCATGGGCATCTTTCCGGGCCTGTTTCTGCGCAAAATGGATGCTTCCACTGAGCATTTCATTCATACAGTCAAGAGTAGATACCAGACCTACGTGGCCCTGGAGGAGAACAGACCGCCCTTTGCAAACCAAGTGGCCCAATTAAGGGATTTCTGGCCTACAGAATCCGAGAGCCGGGAACGTGTGAGCCCAACGCACGGAGGACAGTAATCATGCAGTTTGAATTTGTGGCCCCCATCATCCCGGTGCAGGCTGTCCTGCCCCAGAGCATTCTGGTCCTGACCGGCCTTGTGGTCCTGGTCGTGGATGTCCTGGTCCGGGACAAATCCAGATTTATCCTGCCCGCATTGAGCATGATCGGCGTTTTGATCAGCTCCCTGTTTATTGTAAATAACCTCATCCCGGATACTGATGTCTACCAGAGCATGGTCTATGCTGACGGGTTTTCTGCCTTTTTGAACCTGACCATCTGGCTCATCCTTATCCTGACCATCCTGGTCTCTGTAAATTATCAACGTTTCTTTCTGCACATGGCCAGCGGAGAATACTATTGTCTGCTCCTTTTTGCGGCCGTTGGCATGTCCTTTATGGCCTCTTCCGGGCATCTCATCCTTATTTTTGTGGCCCTGGAGCTCATGTCCGTTTGTGTCTATGTCCTGACCGGATTTCACCGCAATAATGATCGCTCAGTCGAAGCAGCCTTAAAATACTTTCTCCTGGGTGCTTTTGCCTCAGCCTTTCTGCTCCTGGGATTCGCCTTTCTGTACGGCGCGACCGGAACCCTGGACCTGCCGGCCATGAGCGCCTTTATCGCCGAAAATCCGGAAACCATCACCTCCGGCTGGCTGATTTTAGGTCTGCTCCTATCCATTGTCGGCTTTGGCTTTAAAATCTCCATGGTCCCCTTTCACATGTGGACCCCGGATGTATATCAGGGAGCGCCCACCGTGGTCACCGCCTTCATGGCCACCGGGGTAAAGGCAGCAGCCATTGCCGCCTTGGTCCGGGTGGTCATGGTCGCCCTGGAACCCATGGCCGTGAATTGGACCATGATTTTGTGGGTCGCGGCTGTGGCCACCATGTTTGTGGGCAATATCATCGCCCTGGTCCAGGACGATGTGAAGCGTATGCTGGCCTACTCCGGCATTGCCCACGCCGGGTATATGCTCATTGGCTTTGTGGCCGGAACGGAAATGGGGCAGGCCGGCATCCTGTACTACCTCTTGGCCTATGCGCTTATGAATATGGGGGCCTTTGGGGTGATCACCCTGCTGGGCAGACAAGGTGAAGAATATTCATCCCTCTCCGACTTCTCCGGGCTGGGGCTCAAATCCCCGGCCATGGGCCTGGCTATGGCCATTTTCATGTTCTCCCTGGCTGGAATACCACCAACAGCTGGATTTATGGGTAAATTCTATATCTTTGCTGCAGCAGTCAAATCCGGATTCATCTGGCTGGTGATTTTGGGAGCCATCAACAGTATTATCTCCATCTACTACTATCTCCGAGTTATTGTGACTATGTATTTTTCAGCTCCGGCTGAGAACCCGGATATCCTGCCCTCCACATCGCCACCCTTGACTGTCGCGTTAAGCGTTGCAGCTACAGGGGTGCTGGTCATGGGTGTCTTTCCTTCCCTGTTTTGGGCTCTGGCCCAAAGTTCCATCTTTGCCTTGAGTTAATCTGGTTTCCTTCATATTCTGTAAAAAAGCCGGGACGTTCCTCCCGGCTTTTTTATGGGTTGCCAAGAACCTCTGGTCTTGGCTACACTTACAGACAAGTATCAAACGCCTTAGAGTCACATAATATGTACAAAGCTCGTGTGAGAGAGAACAATGCGTATCAAGACCGTGGCCACCCTGGGGCCTAAATCCATTGACAAAGACGTCATGCAGGCCATGATCACCTGCGGCGTGCGCATATTCCGCCTCAACTTTTCCCATGGACGTGCCGCGGATTTTGCCCCCACGATATCTCTTATTCGCGCGCTGGAACAGGAGATGGACCTACCTTTGACCGCCATGGGTGATTTGAGCGGTCCCAAGATCCGAATCGACGATGTTCCCGGTTCCCCCGTGCCGGTGGAGAAAAAAGACCTGGTCAGCCTCGGACTGCCCCAAGCTGTAAATCAGGCTCCGGTCGCTCCATTTATCAGCCTCAGTGTTCCGGAGCTGTTGCATGACTTGCGCCCGGGTATGGAAGTTGCCCTCAGTGATGGCATGCTCCGGTTCCGGGTCAAGGATGTGATTTCGGAGCACACCCTGTTCACCTTGCAGGCCGAAAACGCCGGACTGCTCTCTTCGCACAAAGGAATCACCTTCCCGGGCAAGGAAATACCTCTGGACGCCATGACTGACAAGGACCGAGCCGATATGCAGGCTGGCCTGGACATCGGCATTGACTGCTTTGCTCTGTCTTTTGTTCAGGGCGAAAAGGATATCCAGGACTTGCGCCAGGCCATGCACGAGCATGGAAGAGTGGTGCCTATTATTGCTAAGCTGGAGCGGGCAAGTGCAGTGGACCGGCTGGATTCCATCCTTGACGCAGCCGACGGCATCATGGTCGCTCGGGGCGATTTAGGACTGGAATGCCCTCTGCCGCAGCTCCCGGTTCTGCAGAAACGGATCATCCGGGCCTGCCGGCACGCCCAGAAATTCTGCATAGTGGCGACCCAGATGCTCTTATCCATGGTCCAAAACCCTCTGCCCACCAGGGCTGAAACCACAGACGTGGCCAACGCCATCATGGACGGGACCGACTGCGTCATGCTCTCGGAAGAGACCGCAGTGGGCAATTATCCGGTGGAAGCGGTCTGTTTTATCCAGGAAATCGCTGAACAGGCCGAATCCTACCTTCTGGAGCGCATGCAAGGTCCCTACCGGCCCAAAAAAGAAAAAAACCCGGCCAAGTATCTGGCCTATTCAGCGAGTCTCTTGGCTGACAATACCGAAAGCATAGCCCTGGCCTGCCATTCCACCAGCGGGGTGACCGCCCGGCTGCTCTCCAGCCGCCGTCCGGCGCAGCCCATCTATGCCCTGACTCCGGACATGGGAGCTATCCGCCTCTTGAACTTCTATTGGGGGGTCAGGCCGAAAATGACCGACGATTCCATCCCCAACCATTTGGATCGGGTGGAAAAATTTGTCCAGGAGTCTCCTCTCTTCCTGCCCGGTGACCGGGTGGTCATCACCTCTGGTCAGCCAACCCCCGGACAACAGGAAATGCACACCAACCAGATCAAGATCTACACCAAATAAAATCCGCCCCCCTGCGCCGCGGCGCAGGGGGGCGGATTTTATGTATTGGTATGCTTCCATGGGTTAGAAGATCGCGGCTCCCCAAGCCGAGACAATCACCGCCAAGGCACAGAGGCCGCAATAAAACTGCGGTTTCTGCCCAGGATTCCCTGCATTCCACTGTCCTGCCTTGACTATGCTCAAGCCAACAGCCA
>JBKHIL010000058.1:0-8274 GCA_046538645.1 Desulfovermiculus sp. | reverse complement strand
GATCAGCCGGGAGGCATTTAATCAGCTGAAGCAAAGCGGTCTGTGGCCTCCGGGCGGAACCAAGGTGTTTATCCAAGAATGGAGCGATATCCAGGTGAGCAGGCGGCAGATCAGAAAAGTATGGGCAGAGGTCTGTGCTGAACACTTTTTGAGATAATATGCAGGAAAGTTGAGATAAGCGAACTTCGCATTGGAGGTGAAATCATATGTGCCGACTCTTCGCCTTGACCAGTCAGGAGCCTCAATCGCCCATGCTGGCTATCCAGGCCATGGATGCTATGCGTGAAGGGCATGACGGCTCAGGCGTGGGCATCATGCTCACCGATCTGGGCGGGCCGTTTGAATATTTCAAAGGGGCGCCTATCCTGTCCGGTATTTTCAGCCAGGAGGGCCTCAAGCGCCTGGACCAGTACATGATGAATATAGGCTTTAAGACCAAGTACCGGCTGGGATTCAAGGTGGACAAGGAGCCTCCGCCCGGAGTGCCCAAGCGGGACATGTATCTCATCCGGGCCTACGACTATCCGGAGGAATGGGACGAGCTCTCGGCTGCTGAAATCGAATACCGGCTGCTTATGATTCGGCTTACCCTGCGGAGCATGGGCGAAGAACACAATGATATGATTGTCTTCAGCTTCTGGCCTGATGTGATTATGATCAAGGAAATCGGAGATCCTTATGAGGTTGCCCAGTACATGCACCTGGACAACGAGGAGCTCCAGGCCAGGATCATCCTGGCCCAGGGGAGGCAAAACACCAATTATGCCATCAATCTCTATGCCTGCCATCCATTTTTTATCCAGGGCGTGGCCAGTATGACCAATGGAGAGAACACAGCCTTTGTGCCCATCAAGGAGTTTTTGAGTTCCCGGGGATTTGCCGGCTACATGGGTTACGAGTCAGACTCCGAGGTATTCACTCACATCATGCACTACGTGCTCACCCGGCTGGGTCTGGATGCAGAGGCCTACAAGCATATCATTACTCCCTTGCAGGAGGACGACCTGCGCGGGCATCCCAATGCCGAGTTCCTGCGGCGGCTCAAACAGGTCTGCCGCCGGCTGATCATCGACGGTCCCAACTGTGTGATCGGCTGCCTGCCGGATAAATCCCTGTTCATGGTCCAGGACCGCAAGAAGCTCCGCCCTGGGGTGGTTGGGGGCAAACCCGGGTTTTACGCTTTGTCCTCGGAAATCTGCGGCCTGGATGCTGTTATCCCGGATGCCGACCAGCACCGCACTTTCCAGCCCATGCATCTGGACACCGCCATCATCAGCCGAGAGCGCCAGGAGGTTCGCATATGCTCGCAAATGGATCCCTTGTCCCGAGTTCATTAAATCTCAAGGACCTGCCCTGGCAGGTGCACTGGAGCAAAAAGCGGTGCACCTTGTGCGGGCAGTGTACTGCGGTCTGCCCGGTGCAGGCCATTGAACTGGGCGTGTTTCGAAAAAGACTTATCACTGCGGATCTGAGCCTTAACCAGGCCCCCAGCACGGCCCACACTGTGTATCACGGGATCCGGCAAAAAACCGATCCGGCCTATGCCTGCATCGGCTGCGCCATGTGTGCCCAGGTGTGTCCCAATGATGCTATTCTTCCCTATCGCAGCGACGAGGCGAGCAAGCTTTCGTTTCATGTCAATCGGGGCGGGCAGCCCAGACGCCGGGGCGGCCGGCGCAATGTGCCGGAAGGAGTCCTGGACCGGATCAAATTCACCCGGATTTCCATGCTCACCGACCCGGCCCTGGATGCCGGGCGGCATGAGTTCGAGATGCGAACCCTGCTGGGCCGGGTGCTCTCCCCGGAAGAGCAGCTTCTGGCCTGGCAGGAGAACGGCTGGACCCCGCCGGTGCGCGAAATCTATCCCCTTATCATCGGCAGCATGTCCTTTGGGGCCCTGTCCCCGAACATGTGGGAAGGGCTGATGATGGGGGTGGCCTACTTGAATGAGGAGCTGGGCCTGCCGGTGCGGATGGCCACCGGAGAAGGGGGGTGTCCGCCCCGACTGCTGCGGTCACGGTTTTTAAAGTACGTCATTTTGCAGATTGCCAGCGGCTATTTCGGATGGGACGAGATTATTCACGCCCTTCCGGAAATGAAGGAAGATCCCTGCGCGGTGGAGATCAAATACGGGCAGGGGGCAAAACCCGGGGACGGGGGCCTGCTCATGTGGTATAAGGTGAACAAGCTCATCGCCGCTATCCGCGGAGTGCCCCAGGGGGTCAGCCTGCCCAGTCCGCCCACGCATCAGACCAAGTATTCCATTGAAGAAGCTGTGGCCAAGATGATCCAGTCCATGTCCATGGCCTGGGGCTTCCGGGTCCCGGTGTATCCAAAAATATCGGGGACTTCCACCGCCCTGGCCGTGCTGAACAACCTGACCCGGAACAGCTATGCCGCCGGCCTGGCCATTGACGGCGAAGACGGGGGCACAGGGGCGGCCTACAACGTGTCCATGGACCATATGGGACATCCCATAGCCAGCAATCTGCGGGATTGCTACCTGAACCTGGTCAAGCTGGGCAAGCAGAATGAGATTCCCTTGTTTGCCGCCGGCGGGGTGGGCAAGCGGGGAAATCTGGCCGCCAATGCCGCGGCCTTGATTATGCTTGGAGCCAGCGGGGTCCAGATGGGCAAATATATCATGCAGGCTGCGGCCGGGTGTCTGGGATCAGAGACAGACCGGTGCAATATCTGCAATATCGGGCTGTGCCCCAAGGGGATCACCTCCCAGGATCCCAGGCTGTATCGTCGTCTGGATCCGGAAAAGGTGGCTGAGCGGGTGGTGGATGTATTTTTATCCTTTGATACCGAGCTGAGAAAGATCGTGGCCCCCCTGGGCCGGTCAACCTCGTTGCCCATCGGCATGTCAGACGCCCTGGGGGTTGATGATCCGGATATAGCCCAGCGGCTCCAGATTCGGTATGTGGTGTGAGGTGTGAGGGATACTCACCAACGATTGCCGCCAAAGACAGCATTGAGGGCAGAACATCGGCTGCGATGAGGAGCATGAAATGAGCGAGCAATGGCAGCGCATTGCAGGAAAAGAACAGGGCCGCCGGGTAGAATCCCGGGTCCTGGAAGAGAAGATACAGGAGGCTGTGGCCCGGGGGTACCGTCACTTGCAGGTTGAGGCCCTGGGCCATCATGGCATTGGAGGCAGGCTGTGGTCTGCGGGTGAAGAGCAGGTGTATATCAATATCATCGGCCCTCCCGGTCAGCGGGTGGGGTCCATGGGCTTTGCCAATACGAGTATTGAAGTCATGGGCAATGCCTCTGATGATGTAGGCTGGCTCAACGCCGGGGCTGAAATCGTGGTCCACGGCCATGTGGGTAACGGCACAGCCAATGCCATGGCCCAGGGCCGGGTCTGGGTGGGAGGCAATACCGGGGCCAGAGCCATGACCATGACCAAGCACAACCCCCGCTTTGACCCCCCTGAACTCTGGGTTTTGGGCTCAGTGGGGGACTACTTCGCCGAATTCATGGCCGGGGGCATTGCCGTGATCTGTGGATATCAGCCCCAAAACCCGGAAAATATTCTGGGCTATAGGCCCTGTGTGGGTATGGTTGGAGGCCGGATTTACTTTCGGGGCCCGCATCAGGGATACAGTCAGCCTGATGCAGTGCTGGAGCCTGTTTCCGAGCAGGACTGGGCCTGGCTGGAGGCTGGATTGCAGAGCTTTGTGCAACGGATTCAGCAAGAGGACCTGTATCCGGAGCTGAGCCGGCGCGAGGATTGGCAGTGCCTGCGGGCCAGGACCCCGCAGGAAAAACGGGGCTTGCCCCGGCCGGGTATGGCCTCCTTCCAAAGTCAGGTCTGGGATCATGAACTGGGACAGGGGGGGCTGATCGGAGACATCAGCAGCGAGGACCGCTCGCCCATACCGGTGATCACCTGAGGTGAGCTGCGGCGCTATGTTCCGGTGTGGGAAAACAGAGTCTATGCCGCACCCTGTGAGGCCAGCTGTCCAACAGGCATACCGGTGCAGGAACGCTGGCGACTGATCCGGGAAGGCCGGGTGGATGAGGCAGTGGATCTGGCCCTGGCCTATACCCCCTTTCCGGCCACGGTGTGTGGATATCTCTGCCCCAATCTGTGCATGCAGAGCTGCACCCGGGCCGGCCAAGACATGCCGCCTGTTGATGTGACCCAACTGGGGCAGGCCAGCCTGCAGGCACATTCTCCCCAGACGCCGGCTGGATCCGGCTTGCGGGTAGCTGTTCTCGGAGCCGGCCCTGCTGGTCTGTCTGTGGCCTGGCAGCTGCGTCTTCTGGGGCATGAACCGGTGATCTTTGATCGGGGGGGAAATCTGGGGGGCAAAATCAGCCAGGTCATCCCTGATTCGCGGATTCCCCAGGATGTCTTACAACATGAGCTGAAACGGATACAGGAGGTCGTGTCCGCAATCCACTTGCAGCAGCCCTTGAGCAGGGAGGAGGTGGACCGCTTGCGGCAGGAGTATGATGCTTTGGTGATTGCTACCGGTGCGCATGAGCCCAGAATCCTGCCTGTACCGGGCCAGGAACATCTCGTCTCGGCTCTGGACTTTTTGCGTCAGGCCCAGGCCGGCACAGCCAGGCCCGGGCGCCGGGTGGTCATCATCGGGGCCGGAAACGTGGGCTGCGATGTGGCCACTGAGGCGGCCCGTCTGGGGGCGGAAGAGATTCTCCTTTTAGATATTCAGGAACCGGCCTCTTTTGGGGCCGAACGCCGGGCGGCGGAGGCTGTGGGGGCCAGGTTCCGCTGGCCGGTGTATACCAGGGAAGTACGGCCGGATGGGGTAGAGCTGACCAATGGAGAGTTTCTGGCTGCGGACTGTGTGGTTGTCTCAGTAGGTGATCAGCCTGAGACCGGATTTTTGCCGCACAGTGTGGAGCTGGATCAGGGATTCGTCCGCGTGGATGATTCGTATCAGACCACTGATCCCAAGGTGTTTGCCATCGGCGATGTGGTCAGGCCCGGCTTGATCACCGATGCCATAGGGGCCGGACGGAGAGTGGCCCGGGCTATAGATGCCAGATTCACAAGCAGGGGGGGAGACCCGGAGGATGTGGACCGGCCCATGATTGACCGCAATCGGATCACCCTGGAGTACTTCGATCCCCGCCTGACAGCCTTTGGCGGTCTGGAGCACTGCGCCGGGGAGTGCGCCTCCTGCGGCACCTGCCGGGACTGTGGAATATGTATTGCCCTGTGCCCTCAAGCCGCCATCTCCAGGCAAGAGCTTGCCTCCGGAGATTTTGAGCTGGTGGTGGACCCTGAGCGGTGCATAGGCTGCGGATTCTGTGCCGCCTCCTGCCCATGCGGGGTGTGGTCCCTGGTGGAAAATATCCCCCTTGAATAAAGGGGAAAATATGGGAGAATGTTAAGTTCCTGATGCCCAGGATTCCTGGGCGGAGGCAGGCGAGAGCAGAGGAAGGTTTAAAAAATTTAACATCTTCACATTTTTGGCACAAAAATGTACTTTGAGGTCTGAAAGATCTCTTTTGCTTTAATATTCTGATAACACCGGAGAATATCTAAGGAGTCATGTTTTTTCTTTTGCCTGGACGTATTGGTTGGGGAGTCCAGGATACAACAATGAATGCTCGAATTAAAAGGGAGCAACCAGCTTGGGGACGCACAGGGGCAAGTAACTGAAATATATATAATTTAGCAGTGAGTTTTGCACTCTTTGTAGTGGCATGCAAATTGCTTATGGAAAAATCAGCCCATTTGTGCCTGCTCAAATGAGCAGAGGCCAAAAGCCTGTCAATATGCAGATGGGAGACTGATCAGACAGAATGCTGTTGCATGAATACACAGGGAGGAGAAATGAACCTGCATCGTCCCAACGCCAACGAAGCCCTGCAAACCAAGAACCGGTCCAAAGACGTTACTCCGCAATCCGGAATCTGTTCAAGATGTGTGGATGGATGCCGGGGAAATTGCGATTTGTTCAATGCAACTTTCAGGAGCCGGGAGCTTCTGTATCCCAAGCCTTTTGGGGACATCACGGCCGGGGCGGACAAGGATTATCCACTCGATTATTCCCATTTAAATATCATGGGCTACGCCCTGGGGGCCGAAGGAACAGTGGCTGACCCGGATTATGCCACTTTTCCCAGCGTGGATACGGTCACCGCTTTTGGGACCATTGATCCGGTGAAAATGAAATCGCCCATGTTCACCGGGGCCCTGGGAAGCACGGAGATCGCTCGCAAAAATTGGGAACACTTCGCCGTGGGTGCGGCCATTGCCGGAATCAGCCTGGTGTGCGGAGAAAATGTATGCGGCATTGATCCCGCATTGCAACTGGGCAGACACGGATTGATCGAAGAGGCCCCTGACCTGCGGCGCCGGGTGGAGGCCTACCGCAGATATCACAATGGATACGGTGATATCCTGGTTCAATTAAATGTTGAAGACACCCGGCTGGGAGTGGCGGAGTTCGCCGTGGATCAGCTGGGAGTGGAGACCCTGGAGCTCAAATGGGGCCAGGGAGCCAAGAGCATCGGCGGCGAGATCAAGGTTAACGACCTGGATCGGGCCCTAGAGCTCAAAAGAAGGGGATATATTGTTACTCCGGACCCGGAGCTGGAGGCCAATAAAGTGGCCTTTATGCACGGGTCAATCAAGGAGTTTGAACGCCATTCCCGATTAGGGTTTGTGGATAAAGAGAGCTTTCTGCACGAAGTGGAGCGCCTGCGCCGACTGGGGGCCAAGCGGGTGACCTTAAAGACCGGGGCCTATCCCATGCGCGAGCTGGCCATGGCCATTCGCTGGGCTTCCGAGGCCCGTATTGATCTGCTCACAGTAGACGGCGCTCCGGGGGGAACAGGCATGAGTCCCTGGCGGATGATGTCCGAATGGGGCGTGCCTGCCCTGTATCTGCATTCCATGACTTACGAACTCTGTCACCGTCTGGCCGAGAAGGGGCATTGGGTGCCGGACATTGCCTTTGCCGGCGGGTTTTCTTCTGAAGACCATATTTTCAAGGCCCTGGCCCTGGGCGCGCCCTATTGCAAGGCGGTATGCATGGGCCGGGCCCTGATGATCCCAGGCATGGTGGGCAAAAATATCGGCCGCTGGCTTAAGGGCGAAGACGGGGGGTTGCCCAAATCAGTTGCCCAGTTTGGCTCCACTCCGGAGGAAATATTTCTGTGCTATGAGGAAGTAAAGCATATGTACGGGGCTGAGGTGGAAACAATGCCCCTTGGGGCCCTGGGGATTTACAGTGCCAGCGAAAAGCTGCGCATCGGCCTGCAGCAGATCATGGCCGGAGCCCGGAAATGGCGGGTGGATCTCATCAGCCGCAAGGACCTGGCCTGCCTGACCAGGGAGGCAACGGATGTGACCGGTATTCCTTATATCATGGACGCCTACCGGGAGGATGCCCTGCGGATAATCGACGGAGAGTGATGCTTTCACCAGGCCATCTGTACTATTGTTTAAAAGCCCGGGCGGAATATTCCGTCCGGGCTTTTGCATTGTTGATACCCCAGAGGGAATTTGCAGGATTTTTTCATTGTGTGAGTTGATAACCGGCAGGGGAAATGATAACTGGATAATCATTCCATCAAGCCCCCTATTTGCGTATGATTCTGAGGCGTATGAACCGAAAATGGTGCACTTTTCCTTTCCCACAACCCGGTGGAAGAAAGCTTTTTAAGAGATATTAAAGCCTTTTTCTCTTCTGATCATGATCAGCTCACAATATCTGGGATACATTATGCGTTTTTTCAACACTGCCGGTCCAGTTGACTGCCACAGGCATTATTGCCTGCCGCCCTTGGAGCGTTTGGATCTCCCCGAGGTGGAGATGCTCATTGCCCAGCAGAAGTATTTTGTGCTGCATGCCCCCAGGCAGACGGGCAAGACCAGCTGCCTGCTGGCCTTGATGGATTATCTGAACAAGCAGGGCAGATACCTGGCTGTGTACTGCAATGTGGAACCGGCTCAGGCGGCCAGGGAGGATGTGGCCCAGGCCATGAACGATATTCTCCGCGAGATGGCCCGCAGTGCGCAGATCTATCTGAAGGACAATTTTTTAGATGAGAAGAAATACCATTTTTTGGAGCGCGGCGGGCATGGAACCGCATTGAGCTCAGCCTTGAGCGCATGGGCGGAAACAGCGGACAAGCCTTTGATTATCCTTATGGATGAAATCGATTCTCTGATCGGCGATACCCTTATTTCCGTGCTTCGTCAGCTGCGGGCCGGGTATACGCGAAGGCCGGAGTATTTCCCCCAGTCCATCATCCTCTGCGGCGTCCGGGACGTGCGGGACT
>JBKHIL010000332.1:0-2915 GCA_046538645.1 Desulfovermiculus sp. | reverse complement strand
CCTTTTCCGACTGCCGTTCGGTGGCAAAGCCGATAATGGAATTGGCCACCACCACCCCGGAAATAACGGCTGCCTCCAGCAGACCGCCGGTGAGCAGGGAAATTCCGGCAGCTGCTCCCAGCAGAGCCACGGGCAGAGAGAGGAACTGTTCTGCAAACATGGTCCATCCGGATTGTTCCTCGGGAAGGGGCAAGGTGTTGGGGCCATACATATCCAGGCGCCTCTGGGCTTCCTCAGCAGTTATCCCATGGGAGAGAGAACTTTCTAAGTCCTCCAGGGTCCGCTTGGCACTGAAACGATGATATGTGAGGTCTGTAAAAGGGGCTGTTCGGTCTTTGGTGGCACACGGTTTATTCTTGGCCTCGACCAGGACCTGGGCAATCTGATCCATAATCTCTGGCCAGGCTGTTTCCGGATGGAAATGGACCAGCAGACTTCCATTATTGGCATTTCCCCTGACCGCCTTGATCGTTGATAAACTTCGAAGCCCACGTACCAGGCCTTGGGTCAGCTGGTCATTAAACTTCAGTCCGGCCACCTTAAAGCGAGCCCTGCCTGGAACACAGGTATGGACCGGAGAAATTAACGTTTCTGTTTCGGCCGGACTGTTCATAGCTCAAACCCTTGCTTGTGGTCATGGGATTCATCGCTTACAGATTTGGTGCATACCCCCAGGGCGTACCAGAAGGCGGTGTACCATGGGGGAAGTCCCACGTTGCCCCGAATAACCTGGTAGATGCCTGTACCTATGAGAGTGAGAAAAACCAAGCTGGTGAGATCAAGCTCTCCCCTGGAGGATCGCCTGATGGTTGCATTCATTTCCGCCACCCCGCAGTGAACGGCTTTGATAGCTGTCATCCGGGGCGGTAACGCGGTGACCTGGAAGAGATGTTTCTCCCATCCGGTTCGGGCCAAATCCTCAAAGCGTTCAACTCCAATACACAGCACAGAACCCGTTCGGGGATTGACCTCTACCTGGGCCTTTGGAAAAGCAGCGCGCAGGGTCTGCAACACCTGATTGAAATAGGCCTCATCGCCCTGCTTTTCTTTCACCCGCAGGCGAATACGTTCAAGAGAGGAGTGGACGCAACGACCTAAGGGGAGACCCATGGTTTTTCCCTGGTTGGGGCCGTTTTGATCCATCACTTTTCTTTCCCTGGGGAGGAGCTCTCTTTTTTTGCCGAGGTCCCTCCGGCCTGAGCAGATTTTTTAGCACCTTCCGATGCTTCGGTTTTGGCCTCAGAGGTAGCCTGAGAAATGGAACTCTGCGCCTCGGCATACAGGGCTTTGGATTTGTCTACGGCGATCATTCCCCCTTTGATGGCTTCCTTGAGCAAGGGCTTGCCTGCACCGGAGAGCACTCGAGCGGCCAGAGGCACCAGGGTGGCCGCCCCCAGACCGACCAGAAAACCAGACCCAAAACTTCCGGGCATTCGAAAAAAAGCCATGATTTCATCTCCTTATATACGAGCGTTCATCAATCCACTATTCCTGAGCCTTAGCCGGCAGTTGCTTGGACTGTACCAGTTCAGAACGGGCCTCGGCTGAAAGGTCCTCGACTGACTCCTTGACCTCGGCCAGCATGGTCCGGCTCTGATCAAAGACATACATACCGCCCTTAACCGCTTCCTTGAGCATAGGGCGGCCGACACCGCTGAGCAGCTTGGCCGCAACCGGGGCGGCGATCATAAAACCGAGTCCAAAAGCGATTCCTGTGGTAACATTGCCCATCTTGAAGTTCATGCCATCCTCCTGATCTATTGTTTGGGGTGTATAGTTAAAATCGTTTTTCTTCCTTGCTTACCATTGGAAGTCAGAATCCTGAGAATTTCCTTGCACTTTTGGCCATTCAAATTCCGCAGGCCTTTCTTCTGAGCTCATGTTTGCTCTGTCCGGATACGTTGGAGACACGGTCCCATGCAGAGATCCATCTCCTGAGCTTTTTTCATCAAGTCCCTGTACTTTATGAACAGTCTTCGGGCCAGAGCATTTCACCCCCGCCCGTAAAACCAAGGGTATCAAGAGCCCCAAACCGAGTCCGAGGAGAAAGCGCATGGTGGCCTCCTGTTGCAGCCGCCGTTCTCGACTTTTGATTTTAAGGGAGAGACACACCTAAATTATAAGCATTCTTTTCAAATCAATGTCAACAGACTTTCTGAACTTTGACAAAACTTTTCTGGTAATCATTATCATTTCTTTGTGACGCAATTGTCCTTATTTCCCTTCATAAAAACTCAACACAAAAAATGTACATAATTTTTTACCCCTGAATCGTTCATGATGTTGAAAGATCTATATGGAGGTTTTGAAGATGAAGCACTATATCCACCATGTCCCTGGGAGAGTGAGGATGAAAAACCCCGATTTTAAGGGAAATAGAATCCTGTTGCAGGAAGTGGAAGGCTGTTTTCTGGGTCAGGAAGGGATCAAAGACATAGAAACAAATCCGCTGACCGGGAGTGTGGTCATTTTATATGACCAGCAGATTATGCCTGTTCAGCACATGGCCAATCTGCTTGAAGAATGCAAATACATTGACCACCAGCAAGTTATTGGCCTGGATCAGAGCTTGCAGAAGTCCTTTTCCCAGGCTGGACGCTATATGGGCAAAATAGGTGTGAGCCTGGTGGCTGAGTGGGCTCTTTCCGGCACCCGCTTGAGCCTGGTGACCGCCTTACTCTAAGGAAATCAGTTATGTACAAAGTGCTCATCATCTGCACCCACAACAGCGCCCGCAGCCAGATGGCCGAGGCCTATCTGCAGCAGATAGGCGGGAACAATTTTCAGGTGGAGAGCGCCGGATTCGAGCCCAATCCGGTCAATCCCGATGTGATCACAGTCCTGCTGGAAGACGGTATCGATATCTCCGCCAAGTCTTCCCAAAAGGTATTTGATCTCTTCCAGCAGGGCCGGAT
>JBKHIL010000057.1:0-8362 GCA_046538645.1 Desulfovermiculus sp. | reverse complement strand
CTTGCCCTCAAGGGCAGGCCATCTGGGGTGTAAAATCTTGTTTCATACGAGCGCCACCCCGAGGGCGAGATCTTCGGCAAATCTGAAGTATTTTTGCCCCCAACGGACAAAAATAAAAATTTGCCGGATAGATTCCAGCACCTAATCCAACACCCCGGCCCGATAAGCATTGAGATAGTTCATGCAGAACTCATCCCGGCCGGCCAGGGCCTCTGCAGCGGCAATGGCAGCCATCATCTGTTTGTCCAAAGGATTGACAATGGCCCCATCCAGTCCCTGAGAAATGGCCATAGACATAAAGGTCCTGTTCAGCACAGCCCTCTTGGGCAGTCCATAAGAAATATTGGACAAGCCGCACATAGTATGCACCCCGGGGATCTCAGTCATGATCATGTGGATGGCCTTTAAAAACTCCCAGCCGTAGCTGTCCTTGGTGGAGACCGGCTGAACCAATGGGTCAACATATATGTCTTCCACCTTGACTCCTTTTTGCACCAGCCTGTTCACCAAATCCTGGGCAATGGAAAATCTATCGTCAGCTGTTTCCGGCATGCCCTCATCGCCCATGCATAAGGCCACCACTTTGCATTCGTGTTCGGAAATAAGGGGCAACAAGGCCTGAAAACGCTCTTTTTCCAAAGAAATGGAATTGATCAGCGGCGTCCCTTTGTGCACGGCTAAAGCCTTCTCAATGGCCTCCGGGTCAGGACTGTCGATGCAGCACGGCCCATCCACCACTTCCTGGACGTTTTTTACCAGCCAGTTCACGTACTCGCTTTCCTGGCCCACAAAGGTTCCAGCATTGACATCTATGTAGTCCGCTCCAGCCTGGTGCTGGTCTTTGGCCACCTGTTGAATGGCTTCCACGTCCTGGTCTTCGATTGCCTGACTGATTGCCTTGCGACTGGAATTAATAAGTTCACCGACAATGATCATGCGTCCTCCTTCACCCCTCTTCAACCGGAGAGGGATCAAATATATATGCTTCAGGTTGAGGAAACTCCATGTTCTGCACAAATGCATCCATGAAGTCGGCATCTTGGGCCAAACCGATGTGTTCGAGCATGGTCATGTCCTGTTCAAGTGTGCGGCGCAAAGATGTGGAAAGAAGCAACCGGGCACATCCCAATTGACTGGTATTTCCGGCAAAAACAACCTTATCCCTTGTATGCGGCGGAAGCATGCCCACCCCTTCCAGGCTGGCCGGGCGCAGAACATTGCCGAATCCGCCGCCGACCAGTACGCGCTTCACATCGTCGCTCTTTTGACCAGCCTTGCCCAGGAGAAAGTCGATGCCGGTGCGTACCGCTCCCTTGGCCAGCTGTACTTGCCGAATATCTCCTTGAGTCAAAAAAACGCCGGAAGCCAGAGCCACCGCCGGCTTCCCATCCACTTCCCGAACCCGGTCCAGGAGGGCAGGGGGCAGTTTCGGAAGCTCAGCGCGCCTAAGCATTCGTCCACTGGGATCAATGATGCCCACCATGAGCAGGGTGTGCACCAAATCCAACAGTCCACTTCCACAGATGCCTAAAGGCTTTGTTTCCGGACCGATGATCTTCAGCTGTAAATCGGTTCCGTCAAAAGAGACTTCCTGAACAGCACCAGGGGCTGCCCGCATGCCGCTGTGCAACCCGGATCCTTCAAAAGCCGGACCAGCTGCTGTTGAGGTCACAAGACGCTCTCTCCCTGTGCTCAGCCCCATCTCCCCGTTGGTGCCCACATCCAGGAACAGGATGCTTTCCTGGGCGCCGAAAAAGTCCCCCACAGCCACCAAGCCGGCACTTATGTCTGATCCCACAAAGGCATGGGCGATTGGCGGAACGTACACCAGGGCCTGAGGGTGAATATTAAGGCCGAAACGCGACACTGGATAACTGCATCCGCTGGCCAGACCGACGGTAAAAGGAAGTTGCCCCAGTGGAGAAGGATCCTCTCGGGCGCAGATCTCCAACATGGTGGTGTTTCCACCGATGACCGCATCCAGGATCTCTCCAGGCTGCCTCTCTGATTGCTGACAAACTTCCAGAATCATCTCCTGAAGCGCGGATTGCACAGCTGTGGCCAACAGATCCAGTCCTTCAGGGGTGGAGGCTTTCTGGATCCTGGTCAAAACATCGTGCCCATAATCAACCTGAGGATTGAGCCGGCCGGCATTGGCCAGTTCCCGACCGCTGCTGAGGCATATAAGAGAAACGGCCAGAGTGGTGGTCCCGACATCAAGTGCCAATCCCAGGGGGGACATGGTATTATCCCAGCCCTCAAGCGGCTGCTCCTGTCCTTCGCGTTCGGCATGGCGTAGACGGTATCCACCACTCTGGCCAATGACCTCAACGGCTGGACAGAGCTCGCCCACCGGCCTGGATCTGCCCATCAGAACTGTTTCATGCCCATCAGAAGAGATTCCGGCTTCCAATCTATAGGTCGGGGAAAGAAAGATCTCCGCATCTTGGACAGGAATTGCCTGGCAGGCCAGTCGGACCCCTTCTTCTGCTTCTGAACTGGAAATATTGTCATGCGGGGTTTGGGGTGCAGCCCAAGCGGGATGAATCTTTACCTTGCACTGACCGCACACCCCCTTCCCGTCGCATGGGGAGTCCACATAAATGCCCCGGTCCTGGAGAGCCTGGCGAACAGTAACACCTTTGGCCGCTCGTACATACAGATCCACTGGCTGGACATGGAATGTCAGATATTTAGATGAAGTCATAAGAACGGTCTGTATACGCGATGCCTGAACAAGATTCAAGTCGGCATATAATATATTGATTTTACATAGTATATGAGAAAAGGAAATGTACCGTCTTTGCAGCTTGAGGCCGAGCCCTGGATACGTGCCTCGTAAGGATTGACCTTGGCCATGTGAAATGACACAAAGTTTTATGCACCAGCACAAAGCTCCCCTTCTGAGACAACTTCGGGACATGCACCCCAACCTGACCGGCAAGGGAAAGATTCTCAACTCCTATGTCCTGGAACACCCCCAAAAGGTGGTCTTTATGACCATCAAAGAACTTGCCCAGGCCACCGGGGTAAGCGAGGCCACAGTGGTCCGTTTTGTCCGCACCTTGGGCTTTGAGGGCTATAATAATTTTTTACATGAACTGCGTGATGTTGTGGATACCGATTCACCAATGCTGGAACGTATGCACCTTTCGGCTCCGGAAACGGATATGGGCAGCCGCCTGCATACCGTCGTATCTGAAGGTATGCAGAACCTGCAGCATTTCTACAAGCAAGTGGATCTGGACGTACTGGAAAAAATCGTGGATAACATAGAAAAAAGCCAGGATATCTTTGTTATCGGCTCCAGGCTGTCCTACATGCCGGCCTATTACTTGGGCTGGATTCTGACCAAGATCCGCCGCGGAGTGCACATACTCAAGGGCAGTGATTCCACAAGTTTCGACTGGCTGGCCAATGCCCAGGGACAAAGCCTGGTCATTATATTCGCCACCACCCGCTACCCCAACGAACTCATCCGCCTGGGCCGGACGGTCAAACGCCTGAATCAGACCTTGATTGTTATTGCCGACAGCTCCCTGTGTCCGCTTTTGTCTTTCGCCGACCTCTCCCTGGTCGCTCCCTCCAAAAACATTCCTTTGTTCGGGGACTTAACAATCTTTACTGCCCTTATCCGGTTCATAACCCTGGAACTGGCCAACAGATCCGGGGCGGACTTTACCGAGTATCAAGACCGTTTGGAACAGATCTACCTGGAAAATGATACTTTTTTCAATCTGCGGGGCAGCAATCTATGAGAAGCTTTAAGAGGGGCCAAGGATAAAGGCCAGTGCAGCTGCCCGCCCCAAGCCATCAGCCCTCTCACACTCTCAACTTAAGCCCTTACTGAAAGTCTCGGCCGTAAATCCGGCCAGACGGTGCAAGTGACGTCTACGTTCGTCTCTGTCACCTCCGACCTGGGAGTGAAAGACAAGGATAATACCAAGGATGGAAGAAAAAAATGCATGCGAAAACAGCCGCACTCCGGCTTCGGATACCCCTGCCTGCAGCATGATATGGTCAAAATGATCTAAGTAATAATCTCTGACTTCCTGAAATTTGTACAGGGTTTCAGGTTCTATGTCATCTTTGAGCAAGAAATGAGCCAAAAGATGCAAAGTAGATTCTTTGTCCATAAAAAAATCCACCATGCCCAGAGCAACATCCTCCAGATCCAGCCTCGCCTTTTGCAGTCTTTGATTCTGCTTGAGCTTTCCATCCTGGATTTCCTGGCCCAGAACCTCCATCAGAATGGCATCTCGACTGGGAAAATAGCGATAGATTGAAGCAGCAGATATTCCCGCCTGGCGTGCAATATCCCTCATCCCTATAGATGCAAACGGTTTGTGTGCGAAAAGCTTGACCGCAGCATCCAAAATCAGATCCCGCCTGTACTCGCGCTCCGATTGCTTGAGCTTGAGAAACGTCGATTTGGCCTCCACCGCCCTGCCCCCTGTATTTTTATATCAACTCCCTTTGGGAACACATATTGAATTCAATACTGTAAACAGTGTTTAGGGTATTTTTTGGGGCACCTGCTCGAACAGATCTCTCAACTTCTCTCATCCTATCCATTAAAAAACAGAATTACAAGCATTAAGTCTGAGTACTCCTTGAAATACACTTGTCTTTTTCCTGATGGTTCTTTAGGATGCGCTCGGCCGGGATTATGAAGAAATATAAGCTTTCGCAGCAAATATCTGAAAACAGGTTTTTAGGCAGCCAGGATCAATGCATATGGGCAATATCCTCATCCGCCGGGTCATGCTCCACAAGCAAGAAACAGACGTTCTCATTCAAGGCGAAAGATTCGCGCGCATTGGGCCTGATCTGCCATCTAAGGCTGATATTGTCATCAACGGGCAGGACCTGGCCATAATTCCCCCATTCTTCAATGCCCATACCCATGCGGCTATGACCCTGCTTCGGGGCTATGCCGACGACATGGAACTCCATACCTGGCTCACCAGGCACATCTGGCCCCTGGAGGCCAAAATCCAATCCCATGATGTGTATATTGGGGCCCAACTGGCCTGCCTGGAGATGATCAAGTCCGGGACTGTCTTTTTTAACGATATGTACTGGCACCTCCCTGCCACAGCCAGGGCTGTAGAGGAAATGGGGCTGAGAGCCGCTCTCTCTTCAGTATTCATCGATTTTAATGATCCCAAGACAGCCGCCAAGCGCTGGGCGGAATGTCAAGAGCTCTTTGCCTGGGCACAGAGTCTGTCCCCGCGGATCATATTTGCCCTCGGCCCACACGCCATTTACTCAGTGAGTCGTGAATCCCTCTCCCGAGTGCGGGACTTTGCTCACCAGCACGACCTGCCCATTCATCTTCACTTAAGCGAAACCGCCAAAGAGGTTGAGGAGTGTCAGCAAAAACACGGCTGTCGGCCGGTTCGCTACCTGGAAAAGCTGGGCCTTCTCGGCCCAAACCTCCTTGCCTGCCATGCCATTTGGCTCTCTCAGGATGAGATGGATCTTCTGGCCAAGTACGGCGTACATGTGGTCCACAATCCGGTCTCAAACCTCAAACTGGGATCAGGTACTTTGGCCTACAGATCCCTGCAGGAACGGGGAATACCCGTGATCCTGGGTACAGACGGATGCTCTTCCAATAACAATCTGGATATGCTGGAGACCATGAAGTTTGCCTCCCTGCTGGCCAAAGGTTCGGCCCAGGACCCGACCCTTTTTCCTGCTCCCCAGGCCTTTTCCGCCGCTACCAGTCTGGGGGCCTCGGCATTTGGTCTGGACTGCGGAGAGATCGCTGAAGGCCGGCTGGCTGACTGCCTGCTCATTGACTTAAAACACCCCCAGCTTACTCCGAACCACAACATGATCTCCAACCTGGTCTATTCTGCCCGCGGAGATTGTGTACATACCACTATCTGCAATGGTCGCATCCTGATGCACAATCGCCAGGTAGAGGGTGAAGAGGACATTCTGGCTCAGGCCAGGGAAGCATCCCGCCGTTTAGTTAGCCTCTCAGCTTCATAAAAAGCGACATTGACATTTCAAAAAGATTATCATGTGCCTGACCATCGGCCCTCATCATTTTCCGGAAGATCAACAGCCTTTTGACAGCGCCTGGCAATCTTCTGGAAATGATACCCGTATATGGCCAGTTCCAAGGCCGCAGGCAAGGCCTTGATCCGGGTCAGGGCTGTCTTGATCATCAGCGGCCAGTACCAGATACAGGCCCTGGAAAAAAGGCCGATCCGCCAGGTACTGGCAAGAGCTGCCTTGATCTCCCGCAGGCTGTAGTGCCCTTTGGCCGTCGGCCGGTAGTTCTTTAGAAAGGTGTTGATCCGGGCATAATACATTCGGGGAGAATAAATGGTATTTACCACCCTCCTGTATCCGGACAGCAAGTTCGAAATCCCCATCTGGGGCACAAAATTGATGCTCCCGTCCGTATTGTTCCCCGAGGTCTCAGACAATAAGCGGCCTTCTGCCCGCAATCTATGCCACAACCTCGTTTGGGGTATGGCCCCTAAAATTCCAACCATAGCTGTAACCACACCGATCTGCTGGATAAATCGTATCTGGGCCTCAAAAATGGATTCTGTGTCACTGTCAAAACCAACAATAAAGCCGCCCATGACCTGCATCCCATGCTGATGGATAATACGCACCGCGTCAGACAGATCTATCTGGGTATTCTGGGTCTTGCCGCATTCTTTGAGACTCTCAAGGCACGGGGTCTCCAACCCCAGGAAGACCTTGTTGAAGTTGGCCCAGCTCATCAGGTCCATGAGCTCCTCGTCCTGGGCCAGATTGACGCTGGCCTCAGTGAGCAGGGTAAAGGGATAATTGTGCTCCTTTTGCCATTGGATCACCGCTGGCAACATCTCTTTCACCTTGCGCTTATTGCCGATGAAATTGTCGTCCACAATAAACACACTGGCCCGCCATCCGGCATCATAGAGGGTTTGAAGCTCCTGAACCATCTGCTCTGGAGACTTGGTCCTGGGCTTCCGGCCATTGAGCAGGAAGATATCGCAGAACTCACAATCAAAAGGGCACCCCCGGGAAAACTGAATAGGCATGGTTGCATATTTGTGGACATCAATCAGCGACCACATGGGCAGGGGAACCTTGGTTAAATTTGGACGTTCCTTGCTGGTATACATGTGGCGGGCCCTGTTTTGCTCAATATCCTGGACAAACCAGGGCAGAGTGATCTCTGCTTCATCGAGAACAAAATGATCCACCTGAGGAAAGTTTTCTGGCTGAGCCAAAAAGGCCGGTCCTCCGGCTACCACTGTCTTGCCCCTGGCCTTGGCTGCATCGAGCAGTTCTTCCACTCCCTCTTTCTGAATGAGCATGGCGCTGATGAATACAAGATCAGCCCATTCCCAGTCAGCTTCCTGGACCGGATCAGTGTTTAAGTCAATCAGACGCTTTTCCCATTTTTGGGGTAGAAGTGAGGCAACAGTGAGCAAACCCAGGGGTGGAAAGGCGGCCTTTTTGGAAACAAATTTTAAAACGTGCTGAAATCCCCAAAATGTCTCTGGATACTTGGGATAGAGCATGAGTACCTTCATTTCTTCTCCCCCTTTATTTTTTGTCCCCCTGTCCTCTCCGGCCAGGGAGAACAGCATCGTCCAGGAGCAAATCCAGCCTGGAAGGCCTGACGCAGGGTAAAAAATCCTTGTTTGTTCTTGGCATGAATGGCCTGGCCAAAGGAACACTCCCGGGTATGAAATCTCTTGCTGCGCCGATTTCCTACAAATGGCCCCCTGTCTTCAGGCATGGACAGCAGTGTGCCCCAAAATCCAGCTCCGTCCTTCATGGCTTGCCGCTGCACAGGCAGCAGGTCTTCACATGCTGCCTGTTCCTTTGGGGACCAGGGACAGACAAAAGCCGCACCTTTGGCCACTAAGGCCTTATTCACTGCTGTTCCATCCTCCAGCTTCACCGTGCCAAGCAGACGATCAAAACGATCTGTGTCATGCACATCCACAGAAACAACCGCCCTGGACATCAGCTCCACTGCACACTGCCTGGACCGCTGGGCGAAATATTGACCTGGCTGATCGTCCCGGCTGATTTCAGGGGCATCAATATTTATCAGCCGCACGGTCTGTCCAGTACTTAAGATAATGGTATCCCCGTCCACCACCCAGCGCACCCGGGACGTCAACTCCTCTGCTTCAGCCCATGTATGTATAAGACACAATATCACTACTGCCAAGCCCGTACATACCGCCCCTGTGCGCATAGGCATCCTCCCTGGCCTTGTTTGTAAAGCCTTCCCGGGCTCATATCACTTGAAGATCTCGTCAATTTCAACTCTTGGCTTGTCGTATACTCTTATAATTCAATTTAACACATCACGCCGGGAGAAACAAGA
>JBKHIL010000331.1:0-2932 GCA_046538645.1 Desulfovermiculus sp. | reverse complement strand
CTTTCAAGACGACGAACCGCCGTCTGGCGAACATATTGCCACTGATATAGTGACATTCGCCTGGGTGTCACCCGGATACCCATACCCCGTCAACTCCGTGGCGCAGGGCCTGGAGAATGAAGTTCGGGCTCATGGCTCCGGTGCACGGAATGCGGACAACCCGGATGTTGGCCGGATATTGGAGGCGGCTCACGCCGGCCAGGTCAGCCGCTCCGTAGCTGCACCAGTTACACAGGAAAGCAGCGATTTTGGGTTCCCATTCAGACATAGGTTAAGTCTCCTTTAAAAATATGCACAGGACTGCACATTTTTAAATAACTAATTGTAGAAAAAAACTCTTTCTAAAGTGTTTCTGCAATAAATATAAATAAAATTTCGCACAAGCCGTTTACAAACGGCCTGTGCAAAATTTTATAGGGCTTCGATCATGGCGTAGATCTGCCTCCCGTCAGCACCTTTCAAGGAGATGGCCCCGGAACGGCAGGAAGCGGCACACAGCCCGCAGCCCTTGCACAAGGAGGGGTTGATCTGGGCCTTGCCGGCAAACCGTCCCTCCTCGATAAACGAGGGAGCGGAATAGGGGCAGATGGAGACGCAGACCCCGCAGCTGCTGCAGTACATGGGATTGACCTGGGCCACTTCACCGCTGGAATGGATGATCTCCTGAGCCAGCAGGGTAATGGCCTTGGCCGCGGCTGCCTTGCCCTGGGCTACGGATTCGTCGATGGCTTTGGGGTAGTGGGCCAGACCGCAGAGAAACATCCCGTCGGTAGCAAACTCCGAAGGTCCCATTTTGGCGTGCCGTTCGGCGTAGAAGCCGTCATCAGTGAAGGAGACCTTGTAGAAATTGGCCAGGGTCTCGTCCTTTGTGGGGACGATGGCCGCGGCCAAGGTGACCAGATCGGCCTCGATCTCCAGGGGCTGGTCCAGAACGTGGTCCCGGACCTTGACCAGCAGGGAGCTGCCATTGTTTTCCACAACCGGCTTGTGCTCAAGATCAAAGCAGATAAAGATGACTCCTGCCTTCCTGGCTTGGTTGTAGATATTCTCCTTTTCACCGTAGGTCCGAATGTCCCGGTAGAGGACAAAGACGTCCATGTCCGGGTTCTTCTGTTTGAGCTCCAGGGCGTTTTGGATGGAATGAGTGCAGCAGACCCGGGAGCAGTAGGGCCGATGCGGCTCCCGTGAGCCCACGCACTGGATAAAGACCGCCGACCTGGCCTGCTTCAGGGCCGGGTCGTCTTCCTGGAACATGCGGTCCAGCTCCAGGCTGGTCTTGACCCTGGAGTCCTGGCCGTAGAGATACTCCTCAGGAGTAAGCTCCGTGGCCCCGGTCGCCATGACTGTCACTCCGTGGGTGATGGTCTGCTTAGATCCATTGGTGGACACAGTAGTGTTGAAATTGCCCACAAACCCGTCCACATCCAAGATCGAGCTCTCCAGGTGTACAGTCAGATTGGGCTCTTCCTCCACTTCCTTGACCATCTGGGCCAGATCGGCCTGGATGTCTTCGCCTTTCCAGGTCCGATACAAGGACCGGGCCTGACCGCCTAGTTGAGGATTCTTTTCCACTAGATGGGTGGGATGGCCCTGGCGGGCCAGGGACAGGGCCGCGGTCATGCCCGAGATCCCCCCCCCGATGACCAAGGCGGTCTGATTGACTGAGAGCTCCGGCTCCTCAAGGGGTTCCTTGAGGGCGACGTCAGCAACGGCCATGCGTACCAGATCCTTGGCCTTCTGTGTAGCCAGATCCGGATTGAAGCGGTGGACCCAGGAGTCCTGATTGCGGATATTGACCATGTTGAATAGGTACTTGTTGATCCCGGCATTGATCAGGGTTTCCTGAAACAGGGGCTCGTGCGTCTTGGGCGTGCAGGAGGCCACAATGACCCGGTTCAGGTTCTTCTCCTTGATGATCTCGGTCATCTCGTCCTGGGTATTCTGGGAGCAGGTGTACAGATTGTCGGTCGCGTAATCCACAAAAGGAAGATTGGCCGCGTAATCGCGGACTTCCTCTACATTGACCACGCCGGCGATATTGCTCCCGCACTTGCAGACAAAGACCCCGATGCTCGGTCGCTCGCCCTGGACGTTCTTCTCTGGGACCTCTTCCTTGACCTCCGCGTCCTGGAATCTGGCATCGTTTAGCAGCTCGCCGGCCAGGGCGGAGGCTGCACTGGCATCGACCACCGAGGTGGGAATGTCTTTGGGGCCCTGAAAGGCACCGCAGACATAAATGCCCTCCCTGGAGGTGCTGATGGGGGCAAAGGAGGATGTTTTGCAGAAGTTGCCCTCAGTCAGCTCCACGCCCAGCTCGCGGGCCAGCTCCATGCTCTGGGGATCTGCTTCCAGACCGACGGAGAGGACCACCATATCGAAGGTCTCCGTGGACATCTCCCCCTTATCGTTGACATAGGTCAGGTTCAGGTCGCCGGTCTCCGGATTTTCGGTCACTGTGTGCACCCGGGAGCGGATGAAGCGGACGCCCTCTTCGTCCCGGGCATGATCAAGGTAGCGCTCGAACTCTTTGCCGTAGGTGCGCATATCCATGTAAAATATAGAGCAGTCCAGCTCGTCTGTGGCGTGCTCCTTGGCAATGACCGCTTCCTTGATGGCGTACATACAGCACACCGAGGAGCAGTGGGCGTTCTGGCATCGATTTACGTCCCTGGAGCCAACACACTGCAACCAGGCGATCTTGCGCGGCTCCTGCCGGTCCAGGGGGCGCATGAGGTTGCCGAAATAGGGTCCGGATGCGCTTAAGATGCGCTCGAACTCCATGCTGGTGACCACGTTGGGGAACCGGCCGTAGCCCAGGTAGTCAAGCCCGGACGGATCAAAGGTCCGGGTGCCCACGGACAGGGCCACGGCTCCGATATTCAGGGTCCTTTCCGTGGGCTGATCCGCATAGGTGATGGCCTGGGCCAGGCAC
>JBKHIL010000330.1:0-2937 GCA_046538645.1 Desulfovermiculus sp. | reverse complement strand
CATGTTTGGGGAGAAGGCAGACGGATAAGGTATCAACCTTCTTTCTGTTTTTCCTTATGTCTTTTGGGCAATCCCAGCTTTGGATAACAAGTCCCGCAGGCCTGAGTTCTTCTGTATATTTGCGGGTGAAAAATTGACCGAGAGGTGGAGGGAAGAAGGGTGTCAAAATTCCTTGAACTCGGTTGAATATTAAATTAGTCTGCCGCTTAAACTTGTCTGGGTAGATGACGAAAAATCTGAGCACTATGGCACGTAGGCTTGTCTGGGCCTAATCAAAAGACAGGATATTTTTCTTACAACAATGGGAATTAGGTATACCATTGCGAATGGAATGATAGTCAGAAACCTTCCAATTACTGGTTGGCGCCGCCTGCGGCGGCCCCAATCCGGAGTTTAATGCCACTATTTGAGATAGTTGCCCAAACTTCCACGCTGATTGTGGTCCTTGTTCTCGTCTACTTACTTCGAGACTTGGGAGCATTACGAGTTTTTTGAAGCCCAATTTTGGGGCTTGCGTTCATCCACCCAGTTGATTATCCTTTCCTTCCAAACCAAGGAGGGCAAGGATGGACACAGAACTGGTTATTCGAGGCAAACGGATCAACCCCTTTGTTCTTTCACAAATCCAGAAGGTCACAGAAGAGCACTGGGCCAAGGGCCGGACGTTCATTTCCAGGGAGCTGTGCCGACTTTGGGACTGGCGACAAGCCAATGGAAACTCTAAGGACCAGGTCTGTCGAATCCTGTTGCGCAAGCTGGAGGACAAAGGACTTGTCTCGTTGCCTCCGGCCAAGTGCGGGGTCTCCAATCATCCCAAGAGGCGCTATTACATTCCTCCGGACCCTGTGCCGAATATCTGCACCGAGCCTGTTTCTGGCTCCGTGAACGAGTTTCCTGGCATCCAGCTGCGAATGGTCCGGCGTACCCATGAGGAGGAGCTTTGGAACTACTTGATGTATCGGTATCATTACAAGAGCTACCGGATCATCGTGGGAGCCCACCTGAAGTACATGGCCTTTTACCAGGATCGGCCCCTGGCCTGTCTGGCGTGGAGTTCCAGCGTCTTCCGCATCCAGGACCGGGACAACTTCATCGGCTGGGACAAAGACACCAGATCCAAAAACATCAGCTTGGTGGCCAACAACTCTCGGTTTTTGATTCTGCCCTGGGTCCGAATCAAGAACCTGGCTTCGCATCTGCTGGCCAGTTCAGCTCGGGTTGTCAGCCGGGATTGGCTTTCCTTTTACGGCCGGCCTTTGTATCTTCTGGAAACCTTCGTGGACAGATCCCGGTTTGCCGGGACCTGCTACCAGGCCGCCAACTGGACCCGTGTGGGTGAAACCAAGGGGCATGCCAAGAAGGACAACCGGTTCTATTACCACGGGCAGAAAAAAGACATCTATGTGTATCCCTTGAGGCGTGACTTTCGAGTCCGGCTCAAGTCCAATCCAGACCTGGGAGGTGCCTTATGAATACCGCCAGAGTCCTGGATTTTGAGACCTCACTACAGGAACAGGAGCTCCAGCGTTTTCAAGAGCTCATCCGCAAGGCAGCCGATGCCTTTTCAAGGAGTTTGGCCCAGATGCTTTTTTCAGGGAAAATGACCCTTCTGGATATCTCCAAGTCCATCCAGGAGAACAAGCACGCGTTTCTCAGCGAGGTCCTGGAGAAGGTGATCCAAACCAAGTATGCCGACTACTTGGACCAAAAACGTGCCGCATGTCCCTGCTGTGGCAAAGAGGTTCCCAAACACACAGACCTGTCCCGGAAGATAGACACCTTGCACGGAACCACTGAAATTACCCGTCCATATTTTTACTGCCGGAGTTGCAGCCATGGATTTTCCCCACTGGACGAGGCCTTGGGGCTCAGTGAACGGCAAAAGCAGTACGACCTTCAGGGCTTGGCCGCTGAGTTCCTGGCTGAGATGCCCTTTGATCGAGCCAGTGAGCTATTTGCAAAGACCACTGGTGTTTCTTTTACGGACAGCCGTATGCACAGCTTGTTTGCCTCGTTTGCCGGCCAAGCTGGTTTGGAAGATGTCATTCCGTCAAAAGAGGAAATCAAAAACCGGATCAACCAGGTCAAAGGCCAGGGGAAAAGGCGTCCCATTCTGGTGGTCGCTTCAGATGGTGCCAGCGTGAAGATCCGTCCTCCCGGCAAGCGTAACGAAAAGCGGGGTCATGGAGAGTACAAGGAGGCCAAGGGCTTTCGCCTCTATCTCCTCAATGGCGACCAGATCCTGCAGGTGGCCAGCTGGCATCAAAAGGTCACGGCAGAGGAGCTGGCCCGGGACTTGAAGACGGTTGCCACACGCATCCCCAGGGAGAAGGTCCGGGTCTGCCTGATAGGCGATGGGGCCCATTGGCTGTGGGATGCGATGGCAAAAGCCTTTCCCGGGGCCAGAGAGGTGCTGGACTATTATCACGTGAAAAAATACGTCCACGCCGTGGCTGAGGCTTACTATGCCGACGATTCCAATAAGGCTCTGCATTGGATTGAGAGCACCATGGCCCGTTTGGCGTTTAAAGGCGGAGTGAGCCACGTGATTGGCGGGCTCAAGCGTATGCAGCCCCAAAACTCAGATGTCAAAGAACAGATCGACAAGACGATCACGTACTTGTCGAACAATAAAAAGAGAATGAACTATAGAGGGGCACGAGTCGGGGGCTATCCCATTGGGAGCGGAGGCATCGAATCAGCGAACAAATTTATCTGCCATACCCGCCTGAAGCGTTCTGGAGCTTGGTGGCTCGTCCCTAACTGCAATAATATGCTTAAGCTGCGCTGTTCGATCGTCAATGGCACCTTTGATGAGTGTTTTGCAAAGTATGTGACCAGGGAACAGGCGAAAAGGTTTGCAAAAAACGCGTAACGTTCCCATTTTGGGGCTTGCGTTCATCCACCCAGTTGATTATCCTTTCCTTCCAAACCAAG
>JBKHIL010000007.1:0-16666 GCA_046538645.1 Desulfovermiculus sp. | reverse complement strand
TGGGGATCGGTCCGGTACCTATGATGAAGTTTGTGTGCAAGTTGACCGCACAGTATCAGGTCAAGACTCTGGTCAGCTTGAACTCGATCATGGTCGATGGAACTGGTATGTGCGGCTGCTGCCGGGTGACTGTGGGCGATGAGACCAGATTTACCTGTGTAGACGGCCCTGAGTTTGATGGCCATCAGGTAGACTTTGAAGAACTGACCACCAGGCTGCAGGCCTATACGCAGTTTGAGCAGCAGGCTATGGAAAAATACAAGTGCGAGTGTCAAAGATAAGGCATTGCCCCGCCCGAATGCTCTTGCTGCAATTTTGATGACCAAAAGTCCTGTAAGGGAGGAGATATGGCCCAGAAACAAGAGAAAAAAGAGAAACTCCCGCGCCAGGCAATGCCGGAGCAGGATCCCCAGGTCCGAAAGCACAACTTTGAGGAGGTCCCGACGGGATATACTCCGGATCTGGCTCAGGCCGAGGCGTCCCGGTGCCTGCAATGCAAAAAGCCCTCCTGCGTGGAAGGATGTCCGGTAGGCATCGACATACCCGGATTTATCAAGCACATCCATGAACGGGATTTTACCCGGGCCATCCGCAAGATATGGGAAAAGAACAGCCTGCCGGCGGTCTGTGGCCGGGTCTGCCCCCAGGAGGATCAATGCGAAGGGGCGTGCATACTGGCCAAGAAAGGCGAACCAATAGCTATCGGTAACCTGGAGCGCTTCGCCGCTGACTATGAACGTAACCATGGGACCGGCCAGCTGCCGCCCAAAAAAGAGTCGACGGGAAAGAAGGTGGCGGTTATCGGGGCTGGTCCGGCCGGCTTAACCGTGGCCGGGGACCTGATTCTCAAAGGCCATGCGGTGACCGTCTTTGAGGCCTTTCATAAGGGAGGCGGGGTTCTGGTTTACGGTATTCCCGAGTTTCGGCTGCCCAAGGAAATCGTAGCCTCGGAGCTCCATTTTTTAGAACGCCTGGGAGTCAACATCCAATGCAATACTGTGGTCGGCAAGACAGTGGATGTGGATGAGCTGTTTGATCAGGGCTTTGACGCCGTCTTTATCGGAGTCGGGGCCGGTCTGCCCAGGTTTTTGAACATACCAGGTGAAAATCTGATTAATATTTATTCGGCCAATGAGTATCTGACCCGGGCCAATCTGATGAAGGCCTATTTGTTTCCTGAGTATGACACACCACTGGCCCGGGGGAAAGAGGTCGTGGTCCTGGGCGGAGGCAATGTGGCCATGGACTCGGCTCGCACCGCCATGCGCATGGGTGCTGATCGGGTGCGCATCGTGTACCGCCGTTCCAGGGACGAGATGCCGGCCCGGAAGGCTGAGATCCATCATGCCGAAGAAGAGGGGATTGAGTTCTATCTGCTGACCAATCCCAAGCGGTTCCTCGGTGATGAGAAGGGCTGGGTCCAGGGCATGCAGTGCGTAAAAATGGAGCTGGGGGAACCTGACGATTCCGGGAGAAGACGCCCTGAGCCAGTGTCAGACTCGGATTTTGAGCTGCCCTGCGATCTGGTGGTCATAGCTGTGGGATCAGGGGCCAATCCGGTCCTGACCGGCAATACCCACGACCTGGAGCTCAACAGGCGCGGATACATCGTGGCTGATCCCAGGACCGGCAAGACCATGAAGAAGGGGGTCTGGGCCGGCGGTGATATTGTCACTGGAGCAGCCACAGTCATTCTGGCTGCCGGCGCCGGGAGAGTGGCTTCAGACTCCATCCATGAATATCTGACTATTGGCTGGTAGACCGGCAGGAAAGGGTCTGTGAAGGGCTTGAGGAAGAGCCCTTTATCTCCCAACCTTCAGCATGCCGCAGCACAGATTAAATCCCGGGGGGAAGATTGTGAGCAGCCTGACCTGAAGAGAGTTCACAATCCCACGGGTTTGCCCTGTGGCCTTACATCTTTTGATCTCAGTCCATGCTCTGCGCCTGTGAGCTCATGCTTGCAGGCGCTTTCTTTTTCCCGGCTTCCTGAATTGCGGCCACAAGAAGGTGACATTAATACACAGAGCCAATACGTCCCGCCTGGCCTGGCATGCCCTATGTCTTGACAGGAGAAGAGTGACTTGCTATCTGCTTAGCACTCTCGTTGTTAGAGTGCTAAAAGAGATGTTCCGTTCAGCTTTCAAAAGGTGGGAGCGGAATGATCCTGGCCAGGCTGGGAAAGTGAGGGGCATATGTCATTAACAGCTCGTGAAATCGAGGTTTTACGTATTATCGTTCAGGCCTATATCGATCATGCTGCACCAGTTGGTTCCAGGTATGTGGCCAAGCAGTCCACTCTGAAGCTCAGCGCGGCCAGCATGCGAAATATTATGGCCGACCTGACCGAAAAAGGGTATCTGCACCAGCCGTATACTTCAGCCGGCCGGGTACCTACGGACAAAGCGTTTCGTTTTTATGTAGATACGGTTTTAAGTCCGGCTCTACTCCCTGAGAGCACTCAGAAGGATATGAAAAAATCACTGGTCCAGGCCGGCCTGGAATTTTCAGATATTCTCGAACATACATCCAAGCTCATCTCGGCTCAATCCAGCCAGGTAGGAGTTGCTGTGGCCCCCAAACGGAGCATGATCCGGCTGCAGCGCATTGATCTCATCCAGGTCCGCACCGGTTTGGTTATGGCCATTGCCATCTTTGACGGCGGGGTGGTGCATAATAAGCTCTTACCGGTGGAAGCCAAGGTAACCCCTGGTGACCTGATCAAATATTCCAATTACTTAAATGAAAAGTTTCAGGGCCGGACCATTGACGAGATCAAGGAAAATATTCTGCAGGAAATGGAGCAGGCGGAAACGAGATTTAACGCCCTGTATGGACGGGCCTTGAGTCTGGCTCACGAGGCCTTTGACAGCAACAACGACCGGGAAGTGTATCTGGAAGGTACCTTGAACGTGCTGGATCATATTGAAGGCAAGGATATTTCCAGTATGCGGGAACTTCTGGAATTTCTGGAACACCGTTCAGCTATTTTGGAGCTGGTGGACAAGTTGGCCCACAATGAAGGCTTGATCGTGACCTTCGGTACCGAGTTCTATGGCCCGGAGCTCGGTCAATGGGGTCTGATCTCTTCTCCATATCAGGTTCAGGGGAAAAAGCTGGGCGTGGTTGGGACCATCGGGCCTATTCATATGGATTACTCCAGACTGATGCCCATGGTTGACACTATCGCCAGAATGCTTAGTGATCTCCTTGAATCACGTTTTACCGAGTAAAATTTTTGCTGCGATATTTAAGGAGGAACTCAATGGCTGGAGACAAGGAACACAAAAAGGTGTTCAACCAAGAAGATAACCAGGATTCTGCTCAGCCGGATGCGCAGGAGTACCAGGAGATGACCGGCAGTGGAGAGGCCGGACTGGAAATAAGCGATGCACAGCTTCAGGAGCTGTGCCAGGAACGTATATGTCCCACCTGCCCCCAGAAGCAGGAGATGGAACAGGAGGTCATGCGGGTCCGGGCTGATGCCGACAACTACCGCAAACGGATGACCAGAGAAAAAGAGCAGCACTGCAAGTTTGCAATCCAGGACATCCTGGAAGATCTCGTGCCGGTTATTGATAACCTGGAGCTGGCCGTGGGGCATGGACGCAAGAATGAAGCCTGCTTGGATTTGGTTCAGGGCGTGGACATGACTATTTCTATTTTTCTGGACACTTTGAAAAAGCACGGCCTGGAACCTATTCAGTGCTCTGAAGGTGAGCCTTTTGATCCCAACTGGCATGAGGCCCTGGCCGAAGAGGAAAGAGAAGACCTGGAGACGGGCCAAGTCTGCCAGATCATGCAAACGGGATATAAGTATAAGGATCGCGTCCTGCGGCCGGCCAAGGTCATGGTCAGCAAAAGTTGTCAAAAATAGGACCGTACCCCTTTACTTCCCAAAATGGCGATTTACATTTGTACTCATCACAGATTTTGCAGATAAGCAATGAGGAGGAATTCCTATGGGCAAGATTATTGGAATCGATTTGGGCACAACCAACAGCTGTGTCTATGTAATGGAAGGAAAAGAAGCAAAATGTGTTCCCAATCCTGAAGGGGGCCGCACCACGCCGTCCATTGTGGCGTTTACAGACAAAGAACGGCTGGTCGGCGAGTTGGCCAAGCGCCAGGCTGTCACCAACCCTGAGCGGACGGTGTTTTCCATCAAACGGCTCATGGGGCGGGATTTTAATGCCCCGGAGATCGAGAAATGGAAAAAGCACAGTCCGTACCGCATTGTGGAAGGCTCAAACAACGATGCCTTTGTTGAAGTTGAAGGCAAAAAATACAGCCCCCCGGAGATCTCGGCCATGATCCTTCAAAAGCTGAAGAAGGACGCCGAGGATTACCTGGGTGAGACGGTCACCGAGGCGGTGATCACAGTCCCAGCCTACTTTAATGACAGCCAACGTCAGGCCACCAAAGATGCCGGGCGGATCGCCGGCTTGGAAGTGAAACGGATTATCAATGAGCCTACAGCCGCATCTCTGGCCTATGGGCTGGACAAAAAAGCCAACGAAAAGATAGCGGTTTTCGATCTCGGTGGTGGAACTTTTGATATCTCCATTTTGGAGGTTGGCGACAATGTCGTCGAGGTCAAGGCCACGCATGGAGACACCTTTTTAGGTGGTGAAGATTTTGACAACGCCATCCTCTATGATCTGGTGGATGAGTTCAAGCGGGAAAACGGCATTGATCTCAGCCAGGACCGGATGGCCATGCAGCGCCTCAAGGAAGCTGCGGAAAAGGCCAAAAAAGAGTTGTCTTCCACGATGGAAACCGATATCAACCTGCCCTTTATCACTGCCGACCAGGCCGGACCCAAGCATATGAATATTAAGTTTTCCAGGGCCAGGTTGGAATCTTTAACCTCTGATTTGGTGGAGCGGACGATAGGTCCCTGCAAACAGGCCCTGCAGGATGCCGGCTTAAGCATCAAGGATATCGATGAAGTCATTCTGGTCGGCGGACAGACCCGGATGCCCCTTGTGCATGAAAAAGTGAAGGACTTCTTTGGACGTGAGCCGCACAAGGGAGTCAATCCAGACGAAGTGGTTGCTATGGGTGCAGCCATTCAGGGCGGAATCCTGGCCGGGGACGTCAAGGACGTTTTGCTTTTGGATGTCACCCCCTTGTCTTTGGGCATTGAGACCATGGGGGGCGTATTCACCAAGCTCATTGAAAAGAATACCACAATCCCGACCAGGAAGAGCCAGGTTTTCACCACTGCTTCGGACAATCAGCCGTCGGTTTCCATCCATGTCCTGCAGGGTGAGCGCCCTATGGCTACGGACAATAAGAGTCTGGGCCGCTTTGACCTGGAGGGCATTCCACCCGCACCCAGGGGCGTGCCGCAGATTGAGGTCACCTTTGATATCGACGCCAACGGCCTGGTCAATGTCAGTGCCAAGGATCAGGGTACAGGCAAGGAACAGTCCATCAGCATCCAGCCCTCCAGCGGTTTGAGTGAGGATGAGATTGAAAAGATGGTCAAGGATGCTGAAGCCCATGCCGCAGAGGACGAAAAGAAGAAAAAGCTGATTGAAGCCCGGAACCAGGCCGATACCTTGATCTACAGCACAGAGAAATCCATGCGCGATCTGGGTGACAAGCTTGACTCCGCTTTAAAGAGTGAGATCGAGACCAAGATCGAAGAGCTCAAAAAGGTCATGGAAGGTGAGGACGAAGAGGCTATCAAAAAGGCCACTGACGAGTTGTCTCAAGCGTCCCACAAGCTGGCTGAAAAGCTCTATCAGCAACAAAGCCAGCAGGGCGAATCCCAGGCCGGCGGGGCTTCAGCCGGTGGCGGAGCTCAGGCAGAGGGCAAGGCCCAGGACGACGAAGACGTGGTGGACGCAGAGTATACAGAGCAGAAATAATACCAGGCGGTGTGCTTGACAGCAAGACCTCCGCCTTTCTATATACAAAGGCCTGGTCCATGATTTCGGACCAGGCCTTTTTTATTGGTCCAGACCGTTAAGGCCCTGAAAAAGGCACTTCCCCATGGGAACGAGATGTGAAGGACATCCTGCTCCCTGCGGGCAAAAAGGAAAAAAGCCTATCGCCCTAATTCCGCAGACCAGGGCGGCAAACTTTCACGGAGTACATGGTGATGCTGTGCAATGTGTTCGCTGGTTAGGCCTTGGCCTGCTTGTATGCTGTCTTTTTGTGAGTGCGTGTGCGCGCCTGCCTGTCCAAACCAAGCCAGAACCGGATGCCGAATATAACCTGCGCCAAGCTGAGCAGGCCTTGCAGCAAGGTCAGACCGTGCGGGCTGAAGAGCTGTATTCAGAGGTGGTGCATCAGGAGGAGCTGAGCAGAAGCCAGCGCATTCACGCCTGGAAAGGTTTGGCCCGGGCGGCTGGGGCCAATGAGCACTGGCAGATGGCAGAGCTGGCTTTGAGCCAGTGGGCCGGAATGCAACCAGAGGTGACGAAAAATTGGGAATGGCAGTCTCAGCTCTTGGAGGCCCTTTGGGCCCTGGACAGGGAGAAGTGGCTTGCGCATGTCTCCCGGGTGATCCAAGATGCAAATATGCCCTGGTCCCTGCGGAATAAAGCGGCCATGCACCTTTGTCAGCAGTCTGTCCAGGCCGGGCGGGCCGGGCAGGCCTGGAAGCGGATAAACTCGTTGCACCAGCAGGCCGTAAGCCGGGAAGAAAAAGAAAGACTCGAGCAGAATCTCTGGGACCGGCTTCGCGATATGGACACCCAGGATTGGGAGAACATAGGAAAACAGCTGCCGCAGGCAGGGACTCCGGTGGCCTCTCTTGTTGACTGGGTCAAAACGCAGAGGGCCCTGGACCGGGAAAGTCTGCAATGGCCGCAGGCCAGAACTCAACTGCAGGACATCCTAGGCCAGGGCACACTGGCCATTGAGGACCGCCTCAGGCAGGAACTTAAGGAGTTGGAAAAAGAATACGGCTTGCCCTCTCAGACAGTAGCTTTGGCCTGCCCTATGAACGGTGATTATTCGGCCATGGGGTGGAAGATTGCTCTGGGAGCTGCTGTAGCTCAGTGGCAGCTCAGGCTGTCCGGGGTGGATTTAAACATTGAGGTCATCAATACAGAGGAAAAGGACTGGATAAAGCGCATAAAGGCCTTGTCCGGTGAATGCCAATTAGTTGGGGGACCTCTGGCCAGAGATAAGTGGGAAAAAGTCCTGGAAGCCCCCGGGCTGCAGGACCTGACTTTTTTTCCGTTTCGGGCCGAGCTGGACCCGGGCCGGGAAGGAAAAGACGGCTTTCGCTTCTTTCCCGGAACCCAAGATCAGCTGCAGCCTTTAATTGATATGCTGCAGTCTGCAATCGGAGTCCAGGAATATGCTGTTTTATATCCGGACAGCGAGTATGGACGAAGATTGTTTGCCGGTTTTGGGCAGATTGTGCGCCGGAATTCGGGCCGGGTGAGCGCGCAGGAAATGTATGCGCCGCATCAGCCGGGTACATGGAAAGAGGTCGTGGCCAGGCTTATTGGTGCTGATCAAAAGGACCGGCAAGACACGAAAGACCGGATCCCGCCTCCTGATTTTCAGGCAGTATTTATCCCGGATTCTTTTTCGCAGGCCCAGATACTCATTCCGGAGTTTTTTTATTTTGACCAGGATCAGCTCATTTTTTTAGGCCCCACCCTGTGGAGCCAGGACCTGGAAGAGGTTTCCGAGTTGGATCGCAAAAACTTTCAGATGGCCTTGATGACCTCACCCTGGCTTCCGGACATGTCCACCCCGGCGGCCCGAAAACTCAGACGGGGACTGGAAGAAATGAACGAGGGAGAGGCCGACTTCTGGGTGGCCTTAGGCTATGATTTTGTCCGTCTGGCTCACAGGGCGGAAAAAATGAGCCAGGCCCGGAAATATGAAGATTTGACAGAAGTTTTGCATTCTTTGCAGGATTTTTCCTGGAGTATGGCCCCGTTATCCTGGGATTCGCAAGGCCGGGCCAGGCAGGAGCTCTTTGTTGTGCAACCCGGTGACAAAGGCATTCGGCCGGTGCTTGTTGAGGAGATTAAGACTCACTGGGAGGCGGTCAGGAGAAAATGAACAGCCTGGAGGCGGTATGAACAAGATCGATCCCCGGGATGTAGCGGCTATTGCCGATCTGGCCCGGTTGGAATGTGAACAGGAAACCTTGCACACCTTTGCCCGGCAGCTCGATGATATCTTAAAATACATGGACAAGCTTAATGAATTAGATACTGCCGGCGTCAAGCCCCTGTATTCTCCGGTCAGGCATGGGACTGCATTTCGCCAGGATGAGGTGAACCTGGAATATACCCGGGATGAGTTGTTGGGCAATGCCCCGGAGTCCGATGGGACCTATTTCATTGTGCCCAAGGTATTTTAAGAAAGGACTGCTATGAACGACTGGCATACACTGACTTTGACCCAGCTCAGGGACAAGCTCGCGGACCGGGCAATTGGCGTGCAGGAAAGCGTTCAGTTCAGTTTGGATCGTATCGAGGCCACTGAAGGCCGGATCTTGAGTCTCCTGCATATACATGCCGAACAGGCCCTGGCCCAGGCCAGAGAGCTTGACGCCCGGGGGCCTCAACCGGATTGCCCCCTGTGGGGCGTCCCGGTAGTGGTCAAGGATGTCTTGACCACCAAAGGCATGCCTTGCACCTGCGGATCCAGGATGCTTGAATCCTTTGTTCCTTTTTATGATGCTGAAGTGGTTCGACGCTTGAAACAGGCCGGGGCGATTATAGTGGCCAAGTCCAATATGGATGAGTTCGCCATGGGATCCTCCAATGAAAACTCTGCCTTTCAGGTGACCAGGAATCCGTGGAATCTGACCCGGGTTCCGGGCGGCTCCAGCGGAGGATCGGCAGCCAGCACGGCAGCCGGGCACACGCCGGTATCCCTGGGAACAGACACCGGAGGCTCCATTCGGCAGCCGGCTGGTTTTTGCGGATTGGCCGGGCTGAAGCCGACCTATGGGCGGGTTTCCAGATTCGGCCTGGTCGCCTATGGGTCTTCTCTGGATCAAGCCGGACCCCTGGCCCGCTCTGTGCGCGATCTGGCTCTGACCCTCCAGGTTATTGCCGGACCTGATCCCAAGGATTCCACGTGTGCTCCAGAACCTGTTCCAGACTATAGCGCTGTTCTGGACCACAGGCGGGATCTTTCCGGTTTGCGCATCGGGGTGCCGGCCGAGTATTGGGGAGAAGGGCTGGACCTGGAGGTCAAAGAGGCCTGTGAGCAGGCCCTGCAGATTATCCGGGAACTGGGGGGGGAGACTGTTCCTGTGTCCCTGCCTCATACCGAGTATGCCATCGCGGCCTATTATATCATAGTCATGGCTGAGGCCAGTTCCAACCTGGCCCGCTTTGACGGGGTCAGGTATGGCTTGAGGGATAAAAAAGCCACCGAACTCAAGGACATGTATGTCAAATCCAGAAGCTGCGGCTTCGGTCCGGAAGTGCAGCGCAGAATCCTTTTGGGCACCTATGTGCTGTCTGCAGGATACTACGACGCCTACTACAAAAAAGCGGCTCAAGTGCGCAGGCTGATCCGGGACGAATTTGAGCAGGCCTTAACCGAGTGTGACCTCCTGTGCGCTCCTATCGCTCCGACAGCTGCCTTTGGCCTGGGAGAGAAGAGCAGCGATCCCTTGCAGATGTATCTGACCGATGTGTTCACCAACCCCTTGAATCTGACCGGCCTGCCAGGCCTGTGCCTGCCTGTGGGGCTGGGAACCACAAGTGGCCTGCCCATCGGTTTTCAGATCTTCGGCCGGGCCTTTGACGAGGAGCGTATTTTGCAAGCCGGCCTTCTCCTGGAGCAGTCCCTGCCCGCCTTGCCCCCGCCCGCCGCTCTGAGCGATCTGTGATCTTATGCCGGTGGCCGTGGCCTTAAGCGGGGGAGCGGACAGCCTTTTGGCCCTGTGCCTGCTCCAAGAACAGGGATACGATCCTGTGGCGGTGCACGCTTCTTTTCTGGGCCCTGGCCCTGAGCAACAAAGATTACAGGAGCAGCTGGCCGGAGTCTGTGCCCAGAGAGGGGTTGTCCTGCATTGTCTTGATTTGCAGGAAGTTTTTGAGCAACAGGTTATTCATCCTTTTGTGCAGGCCTATGCCCGGGGGGCAACGCCCAACCCATGTGTCTGGTGCAATCGGCGAATTAAGTTCGGAAGGTTCATACAGGAAGTCCAGGGCCTGGGCGCAAACCTGGTAGCTACCGGCCACTATGCAACGCTGCAGCGGGATTGCCGGTTTTCTCCTGGTCTGTACCGGGGGCGGGACGCAGGCAAGGATCAAAGCTATTTTCTGGCCCTTGTCAGCCGGGAACAGTTGGAAAAAGCGACCTTTCCCTTGTCTGGCTGGCGAAAGGATGAGGTCCGGGCTGAATTGGCCAGGCGGGGACTCTCGTCCGTGACCGCCCGGGAAAGCCAGGAGATTTGCTTTATTCCCCACAACGATTATCGAAGCTTTTTAAGCGTTCAAGCCACACCGTTGCCAGGACCGGGAAAGGTTGTGGATAGCCATGGGCGCATTTGGGGCTGGCACCAGGGGCTGCATAAGTTTACTGTGGGCCAGCGCCGGGGCCTGGGTATCGCCTACAGCGAACCCCTGTATGTCCTGAACAAGGACACGATCAACAATACGCTGATAGTCGGACCGCGCAGCGAGCTGCATGCCACATCCTGCCGGGTGCGGCTGATAAATGCTTTGGTCCGGGTTTCATCCTGGCCAGAGCAGATCTGGGTTCAGACCAATTATCGACAGCCGGCTGGTCAGGCCCGGATTCACGAGTCAGGGCAGGATCTGGTGGTTCGGTTTGAAGAGCCGCGTTCTCCGGCCGCGCCGGGTCAGATTGCGGTTTTCTATTCCCAGCAGGGACGGGTCCTGGGCGGAGGAGAGATACATGGCTAAGAGGGGCCGGAGTTTTTGGCTCATAACCCAGGGCTGCAAGATCAATCAATACGAGAGCCAGGCCCTGAGCGAATCCTGGCAGGTTCATGGGGCCCGTCAAGCCGGCGATGTGAAGCAGGCTGAGATTATTGTCATCAACAGCTGCGCAGTGACTGCCAGGGCCCTGCAGGACCTGCGCAAGATCATTCACCGCTGCAGGCAGGTGAACAGGTCTGCCCACATAGTGGTCACCGGATGTGCGGCCCAGATGTGCCCTGAAGACATGGGCGACTTGTCGGATGTGGATCGGGTGGTGCCCCAAGAGGAAAAATTTGCCCTGACTCAATGGCCGCCCACGAATTGGCCCGGATCCACCTGTGCGGCCAAAGTGAATGAACAGACTTCTTTCCCTGCCTTTCATATCAGTCATTATTCCCGGGCCCGGCCGGTGGTCAAGGTCCAGGATGGCTGTTCCCACCGCTGTACGTACTGCATCGTCCCTTTGACCCGGGGACCATCCAGAAGCAGGGATCCTCAGGAGGTGGCAGCCGAAGTCGAAAACCTGCTGGCCAGCGGGCACAGGGAGCTCGTTCTCAGCGGAATCAATCTGGCTCATTACCGGTCTTTGGGTATGGATTTCTGGGATTTGGTCCAATTTCTGGATTCTCGACTCGGGCCCAAGTGGCAGGATCGGGCCAGGCTGCGTCTGAGTTCGCTTGATCCTTCCCAGCTCGGGGCCAAGGCCCTGGACGTGCTGGCCGGATCTCGCATGCTCTGTCCCCATCTGCATCTGTCAATTCAAAGCGCCAGTCCAAGAGTTCTGAAGGCCATGGGTCGTTCCCATTACCATCCGGACCGGGTAGCTGCCTTTGTGGATCAGTTAGATGGAGTCTGGCCCTGTTTCGCCCTGGGAGGGGATTTCCTGGTCGGGTTTCCCGGGGAAACAGAACATGATATGCAAAGGACCGAGGACTGGTTGGCAGCCCAGCCCTTTACCTATGCCCATGTGTTTACGTACTCTCCCCGGCCGGGGACTCCAGCCGCTCGTGCCGGAGGCCAGGTGGGAGCGGAAGTCAAGAAAATCCGCAGCCAAAAGCTACGGGATATGGCTGAAATTAAGGGACAGGAGTTTGCCGGGCGCCTGCTTCTGCTTCCCAAGCTGCACGTGCTCCTGGAGACAGGAGATCCTGGTGCCGGGCGCTGTGAATATTATGTTTCCTGCGCCTTTGACCTGCAGCCTTTTGCAGAAGTCAAATCCCTGGCTCCAGCGATTCCGGTGCAGGTTCAGGGGTCGGCTTTGAAAGTTCGGCCTGCATAAGGAGTAAACATGAGCCGGCCGCACGTTCCGCCGCCGGCCCAGCTGGTCATCTCAGTGCTCAGCAGCAAAATGATCAGGGTGTGGCCGGATATTGAAAGGGAACTTAATGCCCGATGGGGGGCGCTTGATTATGTCTCAGATCCTTTTCCTTTTACCCAGACCAGCTATTACGATCAGGAACTGGGTACGCCTATCATGCGCCGGATAGTGGCTTTTCAAGCCCTCGTCTCCCAGGATCAGCTGCCGCATATTAAGCTTTGGACCAATGCCCTTGAGGACAAATGGCGGGATGCCACAGGGCGGCGGGGGGTGAATCTGGACCCGGGCCTTTTGTCTTTGGAGCGCTTCATCCTGGGTACAGGCAAAAATTTTACCCATCGGATTTATCTGGGACAGGGAATATTTGCTGACTTAACTCTTATCTTTCAAAAGGGGGGATGGCAGACTCTGCCCTGGACTTTTCCGGATTATGCCGGAAAGCATATTCAGGCCCTGCTGACCAGGATACGGACAAGATATAAGAAGAAACTGAACCAGGAGCCAGGCGGGAAAGAGCTCTGATCAGAAGTCTTTTCAAGGAGAAAATAGTGCTCAAAAGTATGACCGGTTACGGATCCTGCAGGATTGAAGACGAAACCTGCGTCCAGGAGTGGGAAATCAAAAGTGTCAATGGCAAGCACCTCGGTGTACGCTGGAGGTTGCCCGCATTTTTGCGTTCATATGAACCAGCCTGGGAAAAGGAGGTGCGCCGGATCGCAGAGCGGGGACGAATCGAGGTCAATTTGCTGGTAACAGTTTTTCAGCCTGAGCTCATGCCAGTAAAACTTAATCACGGTTTGGCCCTGGCCATGTTCAAAGAACTCGATGCTCTGGCCGGGCACCAAGGTCACACCTGGGAGCCGGATTATACCCGCCTGCTCAATGTCTCCTCCCTGTGGCAGGAGTCCAGCCTGTCTGAAGAGGATGAGCAGGGGGAGCGCTTCCGGAAGGGCCTGATTCAGGTTTTGCGTGAATGGGATGGTTTCCGGGCATCCGAAGGTCAGGCCCTGGTCCAGGATCTACAAAAGCGGGTGCAGCACCTGACCGGCTGGGTACAGGACCTGGGGGCGCAGACCGAAGGCTTGGCTGAGGAAAGGTTTCAAGTTCTGCGGGAGCGTGTGCGCCGGATTATGCATCAGACCGAGGCTGAAATTGATGAGCTGCGTATGCTGCAGGAGATGGCCCTGTTAGCCGATCGCCTGGATGTATCCGAGGAATTGACGAGATTGCGGACTCATATCCAGAGCCTGGCAAAGGCTTTGCAGGAGCAAACGGCTGGAGGCCGCAAGCTCGATTTCATGCTCCAGGAATGTTTTCGGGAAATCAATACGCTGGGAAACAAGGCCCAGAATACCCGGGTCAGCCAGCTGGTTGTGGATTTTAAGTCCGAGCTGGAAAAGTGCCGGGAACAAGTGCAGAATCTGGAGTAACGGCCTTAGAGCTCTTTGAAGAACAAGCCCCCTGAAAAAACAGCTGGTATGGATGCGTTGCCGTCCTTTGAGCTCAATGACACTTTCTGACCCAAAAGAGAACACAGAATGGCCCTGAAGAACCTGTTGAATCTCGGTTTTGGCAACTTCGTGGTTGTCTCGCGGGTGGTCGGTATTGTCAATCCCGGATCTTCACCCATGCGCCGCTTGCGTGAAGACGCCCGCCAGGATGCCCGTCTTGTGGACGCCACCCAGGGGCGAAAAACACGATCAATTATTATCACTGATTCCAATCATGTTTTTCTTTCCGCGCTCCAGGCCGAGACCATTGGGCAGAGGTTCTCGGATAAAGGCGGTGATGATGACAACTAAGCGGAAGGGGCTGGCTCTGGTTCTCTCCGCCCCGTCCGGGGCGGGGAAGAGTACCTTGATCCGTCGTCTGGTGCAGGAATTTCCAGATTTTGCTTTTTCCCTGTCCACCACCACCCGGCCGCCCCGGCCGGGTGAACAAGACGGCCGGGAATACCGCTTTGTGGACCGGGCCGAGTTTGAGGAGTTGATTGAAAAGGAACACTTTGCTGAATGGGCCCGGGTGCATGGCAATTACTACGGCACACCATTGAACGAGACCCAGAAGCTCCTGCAAGCCGGACGGGACTTACTTTTTGATATTGATGTCCAGGGAGCCAGGCAGTTACGCCAAAGTTTGGCAGACAGCATCTTGGTCTTTATCCTCCCTCCGGATCGGAAAGAGCTTTTGCGGCGGCTTGAGCAAAGGGGTGCCGATAAACCGGAGGATATCGCCAGGCGCATGAAAACAGCCCGGGAGGAACTTTTTGCTGCCCCGGAATTTGATTACTGGGTGGTCAATGACCATTTGCCCGATGCCTACGACCGGTTGCGGAGCATCTATCTGGCCGAAGGGTGCCGGAAATTCCGAAACCAGCATGTGCTCACCCGGATTCAGGCCAGCTGGGAATAAAGCTGGCGAGTGGGTAGGGGCGAATAATCATTCGCCATCTTGGGCCAGTCACGCCCAGACGCGTGAATGGCAGGATGAAGAGGGCAGTCATACGGCGAAAGACGCCTAGACCTGCCCCTACGCTGAGGGCTGAGGTCGTCCCCTACGCAATTTTGAATCTGTCGCGGTTTTCCTGGTATGTTTCATTTATGATCAATCCGGCAAATATTTCAGACTTGCCGGAGGCAAGGCTGAACGCTGAACACATCAAAATCCCGGGAGCAGGTACCTTGCCAGTGCAATGGAAATTTAAGCCCAGCCAAAACGGCCCAGAACCAGAAGACCTGGCGTCCTGGGCCAGCTCCTTGAATATTTCCCCTTTTTTGGCCCGTCTGCTCTGGAGGCGGGGGGTGTGCTCCATGCCGGCAATGGACCGTTACCTCAGCCCGGGCCTTCGGCACTTGCCAGCCCTGGAAACCTGGCCCGCAGTGATTCAAGGCGCTGAGGTCCTGGCTGAAAGCATCACGCAGGGCCGCCGGGTCGGCATTTGGGGAGACTACGACGTGGACGGTATTACGGCCACGGCCCTGCTGGTCGATTTTTTCCGGCACAAGGGAGTGCCGGTGAGCTGTGAGCTGCCTGATCGATTCAAGGACGGCTACGGGCTGACACAAGCCGGAGTGGAGCGTTTGCATGCCCAGGGAGTGGGGGTATTGCTCACTGTGGATTGCGGAATTTCTGATGGGGCAGCCGTGGAACGGGCCAGGGAGCTGGGAATGCGGGTAGTGGTCAGCGACCACCATCTGCCCGGTCCCACATTGCCTCCGGCTGAAGTTATTGTGGACCCTGTTTTGGAACAGGACTGCTCTTATGCAGGAGTGGCCGGCGTAGGAGTGGCATTTCTGCTGATGGCTGCCTTAAATCGTCTCCTGCCCGGAGAGCCTGTAGATGTCCGGCAAAGCCTGGATCTGGTGGCTCTGGGCACCATAGCCGACGTGGTTTCTTTGACCGGAGTGAACCGGATTCTGGTCAAGAACGGATTGCTGGTCTTAGGCCAGGGCCGGAGGCCGGGCATCTTCGCCTTAAAAGAAGTGAGCAAGCTTCCGCCCACTGCTCCTATAGGCAGCGGGCAGGTGGGGTTTGGCCTGGCTCCCAGGATCAATGCCGCCGGGAGGCTGGCCTCCCCGCGAGAGGCTCTGGATCTTCTTCTTGCTCCTGATCTCAGTACAGCCAGACCTCTGGCTTCCCAACTGGAAAATTACAACCAGATGCGGCGGAAAACGGAACAGGATATCCTAAAGCAGGCTCTGGAGCAGGCCGGGGAGCACAAAGAGCGTTTGGGCCTGGTCCTGTGGGGAGAAGAGTGGCACCAGGGGGTGATCGGCATCGTGGCTTCCAGGGTGGTGGAGCACATGAACCGACCGGTCTTGCTGCTGGCTGGAAATGATGCGGGCCTGAAGGGTTCGGGCCGCAGCATTCCTGACTTTGATCTCCATCAGGGGCTGTGTGCCTGCGCTCACCTTCTGGATCGATTCGGGGGGCACAAACAGGCGGCTGGTCTGGCCCTGGCCCGGGATAGCCTGGAGGCTTTGCGCACAGCCTTTGATCAGGCAGTGCGCGATCAATTAGGGGAGAACCTTCCGCCTCCCTGCCTGCAGGTAGATGCCAGACTGGGTCTGGATATGGTTGATCTCCGCCTGGTCCAGGAAATCGATCTCTTGCAGCCTTTTGGCCTGGACAATCCCCAGCCTCTGTTTTGCTCCACGCCCCTCACGGTGCAAAAGCACAGGGTCTTTGGGTCCAGGCACGTCTCCTTACAGCTGCGGGATGAACAGGCCGGGGTGACCATGCTGGGCAAAGCCTGGCGGCAAGCGGATGTTTTGTCTCCGGAAGTGACCGGACAGAGCATGCAGCTGGCCTTCACTCCCAGGCTGAACTATTATAACGGACTGACCAGTATAGACCTGCAGATCAAGGACTGGCAGTGTCTGTCAAGGGGGTAGCCAGGGTTTTGCAGGGCTTTTTGGTTCTGCTTTCCATTTTCAACAATTTCAGTTGATTTGCTCTG
>JBKHIL010000056.1:0-8382 GCA_046538645.1 Desulfovermiculus sp. | reverse complement strand
TCCGTCGTCTGCAGTTTCAAAAAGACGCCTGTAGCGCTCTTCAGAATCAATGATCAGGTCTTCCAGCCGTTTGCGTTCTGTAATATTTCCGGAGATCGATCTTTCAAGTGCGGAATTTTGCGAACGTATTTCCTTCAGCTCCCGTAAAAGACGCTTTTTTGTCTTATGTTCATCTGCCATAATGGGACCTTATTTGTTCTTGCGTGATTTATCAAAAATGAGATGTGTTATTTTCATCGATATGTATCTCAAATTTATTTTCTATTCACATGCTGATCACCGAGTGCATATTACTAAGACCTGATTGCATCAGCAACTGATCCAATTTTACGTTCCAGATAATTTTCAAATTTGGCAATAGGCTGTTCTTGCAGGACCTCGTCATGCCAGAATGGAGAAATGACAGGCCTTCTTTGCAGTCAGCGAATCCGGATTTCCGCCCTGGTGTAGGCATCCTTGCCATCCGAGCCCAACTCGGGCTTTTCCCGGAAGAGCCGCTCCGAGGACACAGGGCCCGCCTCTCGAAGATAGCCAATTACTTTCTCCGCCCTGCTGGCAGCCAGCTCTTTCAAATCCTCTTGGTCAACGGAAATATGGGACCGCAGTCTTTGCTCGAGCTCCTCTGGAGGAAGCTTCTCGGTGCCGCCGAGGAAGTTCGTGGGCTTTTCCATGGACGCAGCTTGATAGGCCTGCCACAGATACTTTTCGTACTCTTCCGAGGCAATCCGGACCTCTTCAATCGATGTCTCGGACCTTTCCTCCTGGCTTAAATCCAGATATTTCTGCCTGCGAAGCAAACGGGAGAACCGCGCATCGTGCAGCGCCTCTCTGTCGCGGGAGGTATCCGCTGTGCCCAGCACATCCACCTGGAGCTCCGGGCGCTCAAAGAGGGCCTTGCCCAGCTTTTCCAGCTTCTCCTTCGCCTCTTTGTCCAGGCTGGACTGCCCCGGGGCAAAAAGCACTTGGTTGATATCCTCACCTCCTCCAGGGATCAAGGCTCCGAGAACGGCAAACGGGGATTGGGCGGCCTTGACCAGAACACTGACGAAAACGCGCATTACCAGATCGCCGACTGTGAACTCCGGGTCGCTCAAATCTCCGCCAACCGCCTTGTCAATGCTGATCTGTCCCTGGCGGTCCTTGAGCAGGGCAATGCCAAGCTTGACCGGAGCGTTGATCGCCTGCGGGCTCTCCACCTCCGCTCCCAGGGAGAGCTGCTCCAGACGGAGGGAGTGCTTGCTCTCCAGCGCAGTGCCGTGTATGCGGATATTGGAGTCCAGAAAGAGCTTGCCTTTGCTGATGGCATACCCGATGTATTTTCCTGAATATGGAGAGAACGGAGACAGGGACATATTGCTCAAGCTGACCTCAAGATCGGTGAAGAATTGTCCTTCCAACAGATTGAAGCTCCCCTCCAATCGCAGCGGGGTGTGTCCGCCGAGATCGCCGCGAAAGGAAATCTCGGAAGTTGACCCTTCCTGATTGGAAATATTCTCCATGTCGCACTGCATATTGCCAAAAGAGGCCAGAAACCTGGGAGAAACGCTCTGGTCCTCGAAGCTGAGACTGCCTTGCCGCAGACGAAACTGCTCGATTTGAACCATGAATCCGGTCCCGGGCTCCTGTTGCCCATCATCTTTTTGTTCCGAGGAGTCCCCGGAGGGCATAAGCTTTTGGATATTGAGCCCTCCTTGCTCATCAACGATCATGCGCGTGTCCAAGCCCTTGAAATCGATTTCTTGGACACTCAGGGAAGGCCGGTTGCTTGCCAAATGAACACCTTGCAGCCTGAGATCCTCCCAGGACACCAGGTCCCGCTCCTTTTTTGCATCAGACAGGCTCACCTCCCGGATGGCCGTATCTCCGTCAAAGGACACTGAAAAATCCCGGCTCGCATCAGAGCCCAAAACATCCATTTTTCCCGAAAGGTCCACGAATCCCTTATCCAGCCCAAGCCTGACAAACTCCTGCACCAGGGGCTGCAAAGGCTCCAGTTCAAATCGGCTCAAGGCGATATCCAGGCTCACCTGCAGCGGAGCGATGCCCACCTCGCCCTGCAGGTCGAGACCTCCCTGGTCTCCAATGCTAAGGGAGGCATCCAGGGCGGCCTGTTTTCCCTGCCTATTGCTCAACTGCTCCAGGCGACACGAGATCTCTGAAACATCCATTCGCATCCCTGAGGCAAAGGTCTCGTCCGTATAGACCGCTTCTCCTCCCTGGAGATTCACCTCGTCCACAGCGAACCGCCACGGCTCCTTTCCTTGCTCGGCGCTTTCCCCGGAGGAGCCATCCGCCGAGGCACCAGCCGCAAGGTCCGTCAGATTCAGCCCACCGTCCGCCTTCCGCCCAACCTTGAGGTCGAAATCCTTCAGGCTGACGGAGCCCGCTCCGATTTCCCGCTGAAAAGGAAGAACCCGGGCCTCACGCAAGGAAAACTCGGACAGGGCCAGGACTTCCTGGCCGGTGGCATCGCTGACGGACACGCCCTCAAGCCCAAGGCGCATACCGGTCAGCTCCATGTCCACGGTATCCCCCAGCTGAAGGGAGATCTCCGCGCCCAGGTCACATCTGCCCTCATTGACAGTCCCGTTCAAATAAGGATCGAAATAGGGGGCGTAGGAGGTCAGCCCAATATCCGACAGGCTTGTCTCAGCATCAACACGCACCGGGTTCGTTGCCAGGCTGCCGTTGACGGCCAGGGTCTCCTCTTTGTCCGTTTGCATCTCCATCTGGAACGTCGCGGCATCGTCCGAGCCTGTTTTCAATCCGCTCATCTCGAGGCTAACCGGCTCCAGGGTGGTCGTAAAAGTGGGGGAGACGGATTGATCCCTAACCTTGATGCTGCCCGAGCGAACCAGCATATGATCCAGGGTGAAAGAAAAGAACCCCTTGTCCTGCGTCTGAGCCGGCGAGCCCTTCTCCGCCGGGGCTTGGTCATTGGATCCCGTATTCAGTGCGGGCAGAGAAAGGGATCCATCCCCGCGGCGAACCAAATTCAGGCGCGGTTCGTGAATCTGCAGCTCGGCCAGCTCAAAATCGCCTGACAGGAGATTGCTGTCCCCTACTTCCAGCCTTACGCTCGGGATGGTGCAGAAGGAGCGCTCCTCCCCCTCTGCCAGGATGATTTGCAGATCACTCAGCTCCATACTCCCCTCGAGTCGCAGATAGGGGACCTCCTGTTCCGGATGGGCGTAGGTCACTCGAAGATCGGTGGAAAGACGCCCGCCTGCCAGGCTGAAATTCCTCTCCCCCGGCAGATAGTGGAGATAGTTCTGCAGGGACAGCTCATCCACAACCACATCAAATCCGCTCTGTCTGCTCCTGGCAAAGGGTTTCGACCGCCCCTGCAGGTCAAACTCCGTTTGATTGATTTGGCCGGAAAGGCTGGGCTCGACAAATGTCTCCACAGCGTAGGGAAAATTGGAGAACGTGGGCAGGGTGAACTTTAGATCTGAAAGGGTGTGGCTCGTCTGGGCCCGCTCATCCTCGAGCTCCACCTTGCCCGAGAGAATCTCGATATTGTTGATGGAATACCGAAGCGGCTCACCCTCCTCCCCCTGGTCTCCCTCTGCGGTATCGGCATCGGGCTCACGTCTTAACAGATCGGAAAAATTGTAGGAATTGTCCGCGTGTCTGGTCATGGAGATGTGCGGATCTTCGATACGCAGCCGGCTCAGGACCAGGGCCCGTTTATATACCGATGCGACCTGCAGATTGACCAGGAGGCTGTCCACGGCAACCCAACTCCCTTCGCCCCCTTTTTTGTCGATGCTCAAGCCGCGTATTTCACAGCTGAAGCTATAGGGATTGAATCGAACCTGCTCAATGCGGGTTTCACGGTTCAGCTGCTCAGTGAGGACGGACTCAGCGTAGTGCCCGATGATCTTTGGAACCAGAAAAAAACCGAGCAGGGTGTACAGGATCATGGCCCCAAGAACTATGATTCCCGCTCGCTGCAGCCGGTTCCTTGGCCACATCAATGACTTGATGTTCATAATAAGCACTCCCTGCTTTGCTGAATTTGCCGGGCATTATTCCCGGCATCCTCCGGCCGGAGCCTTGAGTTCTTGTATGTGACCAAAAATAAATCATTAAATACACAGTGAGGCTCCTGCAATCGCTTTAAAGTCCTCTTCTTCTGTAAATCCTTCATAACATGAATGAAGAACAAATGTCATCACATGTGCCAGATTCACACATAAAATCCCGGCTTTTTTATTTGCTTAATACGTTGAAATAGTTGTTTTTTATATTTAAATCCAGACGCATGACCAAGCCGCATTCAGTGGCATACTGCTTGCTTGGATCTTCCTGTATTCAGAAACTCAAAACGTAAGGAGGTGCATGTATGCAGTTTGTCAGATCAATGATTCAAAAAAGCGGCTTGAAGGCGGCTTTCCTCATGCTGGCCATGAGCCTTGTCCTGGTCGGCGGACAGGCGATTGCCTCGGACAGCGGCTATGAGTCGCAGGAGCAAGATCAGTATGAAAGCCAAAGCCAGGGAGAGTCTTCAGGCTCCGGTGAGCAGGAAAGTGATCCCTATGGAGGGGAGTCCTCATCGGACCAAGATGACCCCTATGGACAGGATGACCAGTCCGGAGGGCAGGACTCCGGGTATGAGAGTGAAGGGTCTGAGCAAGAAAACGATGATGAACAGTCCTGGTAAGGTGTATCTCCACTAGCTGGTGCCAAACGTAGAAGTACTCATAGCGGACTCCTCCTTGGTCGCCTGCTCCCGGCTCCCTCATGCCGGGAGCAGGCCCTTTTGTATGCGAAAGGCTTGTTAATTCATCTTGGTGATCTTCCCCCCTTCTTGGCCTTGAATGGCTCCTGGCATGCCTGATTTAATTTTTCTTTATCCGGTCCATAAGATCCTCTGCGGCCGCCTCCAGCTGCCTGTCCCTGCCGGCCGCCTCGTCCTGGGGCCTTTGCTTTTTTTTCAGGTCCGGGACTGCCCCGTTGTGCTCCATGTCGGTTCCGTCAGGCAGGTACCAGCCCCTGAAGGGGACCCGCACTGTTGCTCCGTCAATAAGCCTGTGGATACCTGTTGATATCACCCCTCCATAGGTCCTGGTACCCACCAGAGTTCCCCGGTCCAGGGATGAGAAGGAGTGGGCCAGGATCTCGGAGTTGGAATAGCTCTTCTGGTTTGCCAGCATGTTCACCGGGAGAGTGTAGCGCGGTGCATCCAGCCTGTCCTGGGGATAATGCCCTGTGTTGTCAGGGTCCGCGCCTGCCGGCACTGTATAGGCGTGTTCAGCAGCCATTATGGAGGTCAGTATCCTGTCCGTGGTGCTCCCTCCGCCGTTGTTCCGGACATCAATAATCAGGCCCTCCTTTCCTTGGGCAGATGCATAGAGTCTGGCTTGAAATTCCTCCAGAGAGGCCTGGTTCATGGCCTGGATATGGATGTAGCCCAAACGGCCGTTCGAGATTTCCGCGACCTTTGCGCGGCATCTTTCCCTGAAGGCGTCGTAGCGCAGGCGCGCGAACTCATTATAGGATACCGGTGTCATCAGAGCCCTGTACGTAATATGTTTCCCATCAACAGGACGGCGGAAGGAAACGATGACTTCCTGGTCCACCTTGCCCCGCAACCTTTTAAGCAGGCTGTCTTCTTTCTCAAATCCCTGCATGTCGATCCTGGTAATCACATCCCCGGACTGCAGGCGCATGGGCTCCCTGCTGGCGGGACCGCGGGGGATTACCTTGCGGACTCTGAACCCCCGGGTCCCGTCTTCCAGTGTCACCGGTTCGCAGTCAATTCCCAGCCGGCCTGATGGCTGGCGGATGTCCTGGCCCGGCCCGGGGTTGGAGATTCCGATGTGGGAGGCGGCCAGCTCTCCGAGCAGACGGTTGGTCACATCGCTGAACTCGCTGGGCGTGCTGGTCTTGGCTATCAATTCTGCGTAGTCATCAACCAGGGCCGGCCAATCAAGGCCTTTCATATCCGGACGATAAAAGCCCAGCCCAATGACCCGCGCGGTTTCCCGATACTTCTGCATTGACTCCTTATTGCGGTCTACAAGGAGAGTGTCCGATATGGACGGAAGTCTGATCCCCCCGCCGTCAAGATCAGCCACAGCCACCCGGCCACCTGATATATACACCACCCTGCTCCCTGTGACATCCAGGTGCTGGACATCTGCGGCCGGTCCCAGCCGCTTGCGTCCGGAGCCATCCCAGTTCTCAGCCACAAGCCCCTGCTGCCCATCATTAAAGACATAACGGTTTCCGCCCGGAGTCATTTCGTTTTGGGTTTGGTTCGTGTCCGGCTGTGTGACCCGCGCAACCCGGCGCCATGCGGTTTCAAGCTCCAGATTCGGAGCATTCCCGGCTTCTTGTTCTGAACCGGCCCCGGCCTCCTGCATCCGGGCCGGAAGGGGCAAACGTTTTTGGGCCTCTGTCTTTTGCTGATCATAATAGTGGTGCAGATCGCGCCGGGAGAGGTTCTCCAGCCTCGGATCGAGAAAGACCCGGTACAGGCCGTAGGTCTGGTCTGCGCGGTCGGAAAGAAAGGTCAGGATCCGGCCGTCGGCAGACCAGCGTGGATTAAGGTCGTTTCGCGGATGCCGGGTGATATTCACCGGATCTTTGCTGCCGTTGGCCGGAACAATGAAGATATTGCTGCTGAAGTTCATATCGTTTTGGGCATAGGCAATGTATCTTCCGTCCGGCGACCAGCGCCAGTGTATGCTCTGGTCCCAGCCCTGGACCAGGAGGGTAGTGCGCCCGCTTTCAAGGTCCATGACCACCAGATCCCCTCTGCCCCGCCGAAAAGCCATCCGGGATCCGTCTGGAGACAGGGACACATCCCGGTCGTTAGAGTCCTGAGCCACAACAGGATCTACACGAAAGCGCACAGCATCGTGCCAGCGGGCTGGATCGCGTTTTGCCTCCTCGTCCTCCAGCTGTTCAGCTCCGGAGTCCGGTGCGGGTTCTGCCCTGGAATATGGTGCTGTCTGAGGCTCTGAGAACGGCTCCGGTTCCGGGTCCGAAGGGGAAACCGGATCCGCCGGCTGGGCCGGAGCAAAAGGATCTTCTTTTCCCGGTTCTTCCTGACTCTTATCTGTGTGATCTCTATCAAGCTCTTCGGACCGGCCCTGTCCGGCCTGCCGCTGAGCCGGAAAATCCAAAAGGGCCAAGGGCCTGGCTTGCTCCTCTGTTGTGCGCTCTTTTCTTTCTGCCGCCTGCTGGGCTGTGAGTGATTTTGCATATCCCTGCCTGATCTCTTCCCTGGTCAGATCCACACTGGCCTTGTAAATAGATGAGGTCCCGTCTTGATCGCTGCTGAAATACAAGTCCAGGCCGTCCGGGGACCAGGCCAGATCCTTGTGCCGGGCGTGGGTGTCAGGGGTAATAGCCATGGTCGGGCTGTGTCTGTCCATATGCCGGATGTAGACCCTGCCGTAGGCTATAGAGGCCATGACCATACCGTCAGGGCTCAGGGCGGCTTCAGTCACCTCTGAGTCAATGCTTTTAAGTGTCCTGCCTGTGCCTCTGACATCTCCGACCCAAAAGCGCAAAGGCCTTGGACCTGCTGATGGATCCTGGAGATCAAGGACATACAGACGGTCCCAGACCTGCAAAACAGCTGTGCGTCCGTTTCTGGAGACATCAAAGTGCTGGACATCGTGGTCCGTAAAATGCGTCAGCCTGCTGATGCTCCTTTCTCCGCCGTCAAGGTCCGCCCGGTACAGATTGACCTGCCCGCCGTCCCTTGCGGACAAGAAAAGTATGCTCTTATTGTCTATCCACCTGGCCCCGCCGTCGTCTGTGTCCCGTTGGGTAACTGCCTGGAAGCTCTTGCTCTTAATCTCGTATGTCCAGACGTTCATAGCATCCGGGCCCTTGTAGCCGCGGCGGCTCCAGCCGTGATAGTACCCTCCCCTGGTAAAGACTATCCGGCTGCCGTCAGGCGAAAGCCGGGGTTCTGATCCAAAGGCCTGGTGCAGCCGCTCATGCTGACCGCCGGCTGGAGATATGCCGTACGGCCTTTCTTCCTTGTACACGTCGGCTTCCAATAAAGCGGAAAAGGTGATCACCTCGTTGCCCTGGGCGTCCAGGCTCCAGTCCGGATTGCGGAAAAAACGGTCACTGTAGGTCAGCTGCTCCAGATCAGTTCCATCCCGGTTTATCCGCCAGAGGTTCATGTACCCGTCGCGCATGGAAGTAAAAACAATCGCCTCCCCGTCCGGGCTCCAGCTGGAGTGGAGATCGTCCAGCCGGTGGCTGGTCATCCGTTTGGCCTCCCCGCCGTTTACCGGTGCCAGCCAGAGATCCCCGCCGGCACTGAATACTACTTCAGATCCGTCCGGGCTTACGGACGGGAACCTGGGCAGGGCCACCGGGTCTTTATTTTCCCGGGCCCAAACCGGGTCC
>JBKHIL010000329.1:0-2942 GCA_046538645.1 Desulfovermiculus sp. | reverse complement strand
CCCAAGTATGTTTTTCGAAGTATCACAATGAGCATGAGTCGGGCCTTCTGAAGCTGAACACTCGTATGAAACAAGACTCAATCCCGGTCGCTGGCTTGGCCCAACGAAGAGGGCAGCCACTCAGGGCTGCCCCTACTGAGAGTTCAGGTTATTAAGCACGCAATCACGAATGATATCTCGGCCCTCCTCGTAGGGGCAACCCTGAGTGGTTGCCCTCTTGGTCCGTTTCTTTCTTGATCAAACTGGGCGTCTGCGGCCAGAGGCGGCGCTGAAACCTGAACACTCCAGGGCTCCCTACACCTGAGAACAAAATCACCTTGGCAGGCGGACAGAGCCCCTTGACAATAACCATATCTGATAGATCCTTGTCTACGCAGGATGAGTTGATAAGTTCAAAAAAAGGAGGATTGCAAATGAAAGACGCCAACACTGTCTTCTTTACTGCCTGGAGTCATGGATCCAATATGATGGCCAAAGCCGGGAAGTTGTATACAGAATCCGAGCTGTTCGACGTGGTCCAGCCCGGGGACAAGGTGGCGGTCAAGCTCCATGTGGGTGAGCTGGGCAATCCCAACTATGTCCGTCCCTTTTTCCTCAAGCAGATCGTGGACGAGGTCAAGGCCCGGGGCGGCAAGCCTTTCCTTACCGACACCTGCACCTATTATCCCCTGAAGAGAAACAATGCCATAGATCACATGGAGACAGCCGTTGCCAACGGCTTTGGATTCGCTCCCTTTATCGTGGCCGACGGCTTGATGAGTGAGAACGGGGTGAAGGTTGACTCGCCGGATCCGCTCCTGCCCGAAGTTGAAGTGGCCGGAGCCATTCATCAGGCCGATGCCATGATCGTGGTCTCCCACTTCAAGGGACACGGCCTGTCCGGATTCGGAGGAGCGATCAAGAATCTGGGCATGGGCGGGGTGACCAAAAAGAGCAAGCTGGATCAGCACCGGCTCCTGGATCTGGTCATTGATGAACAGGCCTGTCAGGCCTGCGGGACCTGCGTGGATGCCTGCTGGTTTGGTCTGCCCCGGATAGAGGACGAGTGCGTGGTCATCGACAGCCCGTTATGCATGCGCTGCCCCATATGCAGCTCCGCCTGCCCCGAAGGAGCCATTACCCTGGAAAACCGGGAGAAACTCCCGCAAGGCCTGGCCGTGGCCGCCAAAGCGGTGCTGGATACCTTTGATACCGGGAAGGTGGCCTGCATCAATTTCGCTACAGACATGAGCACTGAATGCGACTGCGCTCCGATCCCCGGGCAAATGATGGGCCAGGACGTGGGAATATTTGCTTCATCTTCTGCCCTGTCCGTTGATGCGGCCGGACTGGCTGCCATTGACTATCAAAAGCTTAATGCCCTCCATTCCCAGGATTGCCATGAACAGGTACGCAAGATGGTTGAAATACAGTCTCCCGGCTCCCTTGAACCAAAGGTAATCACTGTCTAACTCAATCAGGACTCAGCTTATTGAACGCGCCTGCACAAATTGATTGTCTGCAGGCGCATCATTTCCCAGTACCTGGCCTATTTTGTGGGCCAGATCTTTCATGGCAAAGGGCTTCTGAATGAAATGCACATCCGAGCCCAGCATCCCTTCATCGGTAATGACCCTGGGCGAGTATCCGGACATGAACAGGCACGGAAGATGCGGATACAAAGACTGCAACTGCTTGGCCATTTCTCCGCCGTTCATCTCCGGCATGATCACATCGGTCAAAATGAGGTCAATCGTGCCGGAGAAAGACTTGGCCACCCGGAAGGCTTCCCGCGGCGCTTCTGCCGAAAGCACGTTGTAGCCCAAGTGCTCAAGCATGATGTGAATCATTTTCAGTACCGCAGGTTCATCGTCCACCACCAGGATGGTTTGGGTTCTGTGAGCTCTGGAGTTTGAGGGTTCTTCGGTTGTAACAGCCGGTGCTGTGGACGCCCTGTGCCGGGGCAGATAGATCTTGAAGGTGCTCCCTTGGCCCGGATGACTCTCGACCTGGATGAGGCCATTATTTTGCCTCACGATGCCGTGAACCGTTGCCAACCCAAGTCCGGTGCCCTTGTCCATCTCCTTGGTGGTGAAAAAGGGCTCGAACACATTGCTTAAGGTCTCCTTGTCCATGCCGCACCCATTGTCGCTGACAGTCAGGAGAACGAAATCTCCGGGTTCCAATCCGGGTTGATGAGAACAGTCAGCCTGGCTCACGGTCACCTTCTTGGTCATGACCGTGATCCTTCCCCCTTCGGAAACGGCGTCCCGGGCATTGAGGCACAAATTGGTCAGTACCTGGACAAGCTGCGTAGGGTCCATTTTCACCGGCCACAACTGATCCTCCGGCATCCAGACAAGATCAACATCCATGCCCAGCAAGCGCCGTAGCATCTTAAGCATCCCTTCAACGGCGTGATTCACGTCCAACTCCTGGGGCGAGATGATCTGCTTGCGGGCAAAGGACAGAAGCTGCCGGGTTACCTCGGATGAACGCGTAGCTGCGGTGAGAATTTCCCTGAGCATCTCCTGAAGCGGATCGTCCTGGGCCAGATTGCCCATGGCCAGTTCAGCATTGCCAGTGATCACGCTGAGCATGTTGTTAAATTCATGGGCCACTCCTCCGGCCAGCCGGCCCACCGACTCCATCTTCTGGGCCTGTTTCAAGTGTTCCTGCAGCCTCTCCCGCTCCTCCTCGGCCTGTTTGCGCTCTGTAATATCGCTTAGCACCAGGCGACAGACCGGTGACCCCGCATCTTCCTGGGCCTTCTTGGCCTTGCTGATATCCACAAAAGTGATCACCGCCCCCTCGATTACGTTCTCCAGGGTCCTATAAGGCAGGATGCGCATAGTATACCATACTCCGGCTTTGGTCTGCACCTCAACCTCTTTGGGGACCAAAGTATCCAGTACAGCCTGGGTGTCCTCCGGCAGGGTATCGTAGCCCACCAGGTTGGAGAC
>JBKHIL010000328.1:0-2943 GCA_046538645.1 Desulfovermiculus sp. | reverse complement strand
GAACTGCCGCATTGATCGAAAGTGAAACGTGATTGCTGATTCATCCTCGCTTTATACCAGCAAGATCACCGTAACTTATGCGGGAAAATACGTATGCATACCTCTGCTCGCTTGCACATACCGGCTGATGAAGCCTTTTTGCCCCTGGTGACCGCGTTTATGGACCAGGCCGGGGAGATATTCGGCCTCCCTGAGCAGGAAACATTATCCCTGCACCTGGCTGCCGAAGAGATTTTCCTGCATGTGGCTCATTTTGTTTCTCCCGCTGAGGAGGTAGAAATCTCCTGCGGTTCGATCTCCCGGGGAGTACGCTCGGTGTTTGCGTTCCCAGCTGATACTCTCGACCTGGGCGCCTTGAATTTGACTGCCAGCTTCTCTGTGGATCAGGAAATGGATATGCAGCGGCTGGGGCTTTTTTTAGCCGCCCGGGCTGTAGATCATCTCAAGGTGGAACGACCGCGGAGGGACCTGGTCCGGCTGACCATGGAGAAGGAAAAACCCTATTCTCTGAACGAGAGTTTCTCGTCCCCGCCGCCGGCAACCCGGTCAGCAACCGATATTCGGCTTGCCAAGGCCGATGATATGGGCCAGGCAGCCGCTCTGATCTCCCGCTTCCACCCCCACGGCCCCTCTCCAGAAGCCTGCAAATATCCCCAACGCTTAGTGGACATGCACCGCGGCGGGGAGATGTCGGCCTTTGTGGGCCTTGATTCGACCGGACTTCTGGGAGGAGCGCTTCTGTGGCATTGGCTGAGTCCGCAGACGGTGGAGTGTTACGGTCCGTATCTTTTTGGAGACGGGCAGGGCCAGGATGTGGCACAAGCATTGGTGGAGGCCCTGATCGGACACCTGGGCCGATCGTCGTGCATCAGCCTGGTCAACCATTGCCCGGCCGGCAGCCTGCCCCCTGGATATTTTCAGGAATTGGGCTGTCTGGAGCTGGGACCGGAAAGAAGCCTGCGTTCGGTATCCATCCGCATGCTCAAGGAAGACCCGGGATCTCTGGTCTGGGCCAGGTCTTTGCTTGTCGATTTTCTGACCTCAACATACGATCGCCTGGCCTTGCCCCGGGAAATCCACAATCCGGAGTGGACAGCCGAGCTTGAGCCGGAATCTGTTTTTTTCTCCCAGCTGAGTCAGATGGAAAATGCTGCCTGGCTTTACCCGGAGATCATCGGCCGGGATATGGAGGCCAGCCTGGAAAAACACGTCCACCTCTTTGCGGAAAGAAACGTGGCCAATGTCTTTGTCCGCCTGGATCTGGGTCAGAGTGCACATTGTGAACTCATTGACCCCTTAAGCCGGCTGGGCTTTGAGCCCAGGCTGGTCATTCCCTACGGCGGCCAGGGGGATCTGCTTATCTATCAGGCAGGGGCCGGGTGTTTCTGACCAAGGATACAAGAGTTTTTGACATCATCATCCACCTGTCTGCAATGCTTTTGCGTCCACCTCTGCCGGGCCTGTCATAATAAAATGAGAAAATCGAATTCAGGAGAAGCCATGGAATTTCCCCTTTACCCCGCCCTGCAGTATCGCTGGAGAGTAGAGGGTGACGGCAGTGATGCACAACTGGTGTATTTCGGCTTGCGCAATCCGCCCGGACATACCCGTAACGTCATTTCCCTGCCTGCTGAGGTAGCAGCCGGCCTGAGCCGTATGGACAAAGAGACGCCCGCAGATCGGCTCCCGTCAGCCTTGACTGGAAACGATCTGTACCACCAACTGGTGAATGAGGAGATCATTGTTGAGGCCAAGCAAGTGAGAGAACCCGCCGCCAGGGACTATTTCCAGCAATGCACAAAATGCGTAACTAATGATTTTCTCCTTCCTGGACTCGAATTCGATCATCGGGGAGTCTGCGCCTTCTGCCAGTGCTATGAACGGGCTGAACAGTCCGGATATTCGGCCCTATCCAGTGAAGGGGCGAGTGACGAGGAGCTTTTGTCCATTGCAGCCGAAAACCGCGACTCCCGATTTGACGTTATGGCCCTGTGCACCGGGGGAAAAGATTCGACCTATCTCCTCTGGTACCTGGCTAAAAAACTGAATCTGCGGGTCCTGGCCGCTTCCTGGAACATGCCCTATACCAACGACACCAGCAGGGAAAACCTGCGCCGCTCCATCCGGCTGCTGCCCAATGTGGAGCTGGTCGAACGCACCCTGCCCTGGAACATGGTCCGCCGGGCCATGCACGAGCAATTCACCAGTGTCGGACTGCCCTGCCTGTGTCCCATGACCGCCCACGCCCTGTTTTACCCCCTGGCTGTTCAGGAACATATCCCTTTGTTCATGCATGGGGTGGAGGAAGTCCAGCTGGCGGTTATGAACTATGTGATGAGCGAAATTCAGACCACAGACCCGAAAAAGAATGCTTTCCCAGGTCACCGGGCCAATACCCTAAACTTTCTGCGCCGCATTTGCAGCACCCAGGGACCGGCTCAGCCCATGGCCATAAATGCCGACTTCCAGCGCTATATGGCTTCTATCAGATCTGTTCTGGCCCCCGTCTATAGGCCTCTGGAACATATTCTGGATCAGGCTGAGCAGAACCCGGAAATGCCCATTCCCCATTTGCGCAGGCTGCAGAGCAACACAAGCTATGGGTCCTGGCCGGACATGGCTGCCCTGATGAGCAAGGAAATGGGCTGGCAGATGCCCCCGGGGCAGAAGGGGCTGCTGCACACCAGCTGCAGGCTTGAAAAACTCAAGGATTTCTGCCAGTTCAACCGGTTTCAGTCTATGCGCAGCACCACCTTCCCCCAATCCGTAGTCGAATTGGGGGCCGGGGTCTATTTCGGTCTCATCTCCCGCGAGGCCGCCCTGGAGGAGCTCCAGGAAATGGGCTACTACCAACAACCGGAAGTCATGGCCGAGCTGCTGTCAGATCTGCACATAGACCCAGATCGAATGGACGAAATGGGCGAACTGCCCTGTTCCCTGGGG
>JBKHIL010000327.1:0-2949 GCA_046538645.1 Desulfovermiculus sp. | reverse complement strand
CAGATTGAGTCACCTGATATAATTGACAATAAAGAGCAGAACCAAAAAGCCCTGCACCGGCCTCTGCTCCGGCTTGACTTTGCCCAAGTCTTGTTACACTTTTTTGCCGTTCAGCTTTGCCTGAGGCAAAGCTGAAATATTTTTTGCCCTTTCATCAATCCAGACCAAGCCAAGGTGACATACAGCAATGACCGACTACAAGAAGACCTTGAATCTGCCTCAGACATCTTTCCCCATGCGGGCCAGCCTGCCGAAGAAAGAACCCGAAATGATTCAATTCTGGGAACAGAACCAGGCTTATGAACGTATGATCCAGGCCCGGGACGGACAGGAGGGATTTGTTCTCCATGACGGTCCTCCGTATGCCAACGGGCACATCCATCTTGGGACGGCCATGAACAAGATCTTAAAGGATATTATTGTCAAATCCCAGAACCTGACCGGCAAGCGGGCTCAATACGTGCCTGGATGGGATTGTCATGGACTGCCCATCGAGCTTAAGGTGGAACAGGAACTGGGACAGGCCAAAAAGGAACTGTCCACCCTGGAGGTTCGGAAAAGCTGCCGCAAGTACGCCCTGAAATATCTTGATATCCAGCGAGACGAGTTCAAGCGCCTGGGAGTTCTGGGGACCTGGGACCAGCCCTACCTGACCATGGATCCAGCCTACGAGGCGGCGACAGCCGGGGAATTATGCACCTTCATGCGCCGGGGATCAGTGGTCCGCAATAAAAAACCCATTCACTGGTGCCCTTCCTGTGAAACAGCCCTGGCTGAGGCGGAGGTTGAATATGCGGACAAAACCTCTCCGTCGATCTATGTCCGCTTCCCCCTGACCGATCCGGACCTTACACAGCGTTTGCCGCAACTGACCGGAAAACAGGCATTTGTGGTCATTTGGACCACCACCCCCTGGACCATTCCCAACAACATGGCCGTGGCCCTGCATCCCGATTATGCATATGTTCTGGTTCAGGATAATGACGAGGTATACATTCTTGCTGAGAAGCTGAGGGAGGAGTGCGCACAAAAATTCGGATGGGAAAGCCCGCACATCCTGGGCACCGTCATGGGCCGCGACCTGGAAGGCCTGGTAGCTGAACACCCCATATACGGCCGTCCCTCACCACTGGTTCTGGCCGAATACGTCACCCTGGAGACCGGGACCGGATGTGTGCACACGGCTCCGGGGCATGGCCAGGAGGACTACGAGACCGGGCTTCGCTACGGGCTTGAGATCCACGCCCCCCTGGACGATCAGGGACGATTCCTGCCCAGTGTGGAGTTTTTCGCCGGCCTCACCGTATTTGAATCCAATCCCCAGGTCATAGACAAGCTCTCCGAGCTGGGAGCGCTTCTGGCCCATGAGAAGATCACCCACGCCTATCCCCACTGCTGGAGATGCAAGAAACCGGTCATCTTCCGGGCCACCACCCAGTGGTTCATCTCCATGCAGCACAACGGCTTGCGGGACAAGGCAGTACAGGCCATTGACCGGGAGGTGCACTGGATCCCCAGCTGGGGCCAGCTTCGCATCCGGAATATGATCGCTCACCGCCCGGATTGGTGCATCTCCAGGCAACGCTCCTGGGGGGTGCCTATTATCGCCCTGCTGTGTGCCGACTGCGGCCAGGCCTTTTTTGATCCGCATTGGGTACAGGGCATCGTGGACCGCTTTGCCTCCCATCCGCACGGGGCAGACTACTGGTTTGAGGCTCCGCTTTCAGAGATCGTTCCCCAGGGCCTGAAGTGTCCTGGTTGCCATGGACAGAACTGGGAAAAGGAAACCGATATCCTGGATGTGTGGTTCGATTCTGGAACCAGTTATGCTGCGGTGCTGGAAAAGCGTGAAGAGTGTTCATTTCCAGCCGATATGTATCTGGAAGGCTCGGATCAGCACAGGGGGTGGTTTCACAGCTCCCTTCTGGCCTCTGTAGGCACCCGGGACGTTCCTCCTTACCGCAGCGTGCTCACCCATGGATTTGTGGTCGATGGGGAGGGCAAAAAGATGTCCAAATCCATTGGCAATGTCATCGCTCCTCAGGACATTATGGATCGCTATGGGGCGGAAATCCTGCGCATGTGGGTGGCCTCAGAAAACTACCAGGAAGATCTGCGCATTTCCGAGACCATTCTCAAGCAGCTGGTGGACAATTATCGCCGCATTCGCAATACATGCCGATTCCTCCTCGGCAATCTGCACGATTTTGATCCCCGGCTGAATGCAGTCCCCAAGCAGGAGCTTTTTCCTCTGGACCGCTATGTGCTGGATCTGACCCGGGAGCGGCATGCCCGCATCACCCAGGCCTATCACAATTATGAGCTGCACAAGGTATTTCACAGCCTGCACACCCTGTGCGCCACTGATTTGAGCGCCTTTTATCTGGATGTCCTCAAGGACCGGCTGTATGTCAGCGCCCCGGACAGCCTGGAGCGCCGATCGGCTCAAACCGCCCTGCATTCCCTGCTTTGCCTCCTGCTCTGGGATATGGCCCCTATCTTGAGCTTCACGGCTGAGGAGGCATACCAGTACCTGCCCGGGGCAGACCTGGATGCCTATCCAACCATTTTCACCTATCCGTTCTCCCTGGCGGACGAACCCCTTATGTCTGAGAGGGAACGTGAGACCTGGGACCGGCTGCTCACAGTGCGCGCTGAAGCCACCCGGGCCATTGAGCCGGAACGCAAAAGCGGAAAAATTGGTCACTCCCTGGATGTCAGCCTGCATTTGTATGCGCAGGGAGACCTGCTTGCTGAGCTGGAAGCCAACCGGCCTTCTTTGCAGGAACTGTTTATTGTCTCTGAGGTCCATGTCCAGGAGGCGGAGGCAGCGCCAGCAGAAGCCTTTGTAAGTCAAGAGCTTCCGGGGCTGAAGATTAAAGTGCACCGGGCAAAAGGAGACAAGTGCGCCAGGTGCTGGACATTTAGTCAGGACCTGGGCCATGATGA
>JBKHIL010000326.1:0-2954 GCA_046538645.1 Desulfovermiculus sp. | reverse complement strand
TGGGACCGGCCCCATGGGCGCCCGGTACGCGCCCATGGGCAGTCGGGCCGTGCGCAGAGTAATCGAGAAGTATCAGCCGCTGCTCAGCCTGCATGGGTTGACCCAGGGCAGCAGGCGTCAGACACGTCTCGGGCGGACCTTGTGTCTCAACCCCGGAAGCCTTTGCAGGCTGGGCATTCTATCCGGCTTTCTGATCAGTCTGGATGCCCGGGGGATCCATTCGTTCCAGCCGGTCCAAGGTTAGCAGCATCCAGTATCTCGCGGATTTTCAACAGCAACTCATTAACTCTATAGGGCTTGCCGAGAAAACCGGCTGCCCCGAACTTTTCAGGATGCAACGCTATTTTGTGGGTTCCGTATCCACTGGCCACGATGACCTTCACCTCCGGCTGCAAAGCCCGCAGGGCTTCAAGGCACCGTTCCCCGCCCATACCGGGCATGCCCAGGTCCATGATTATCAGGTCGATGTCCTGATGTTTTGCCTTGAACAGTTCCAGAGCGCTCTCACCGCTGAAGGCGGTGAGTACGGTGTAGCCCCATTGGGTGAGATATTCCCTGGTTATCTCAAGGATAAGCTCCTCGTCGTCCACCAGCAGAACGGTCTCATTGCCTCCGGCCGGAGCTTTTTCCAGAGACTTGGCAGGCGCAGAGGCCTCTTCCCCCCCAGAGCCGGCCACCGCGGGGAAATACATCTTGAACGTGGTCCCTTTGCCCGGCTCGGAATAACAATTGATGATACCCTTATGGCTCTTGACAATACCGTAGACCATGGAAAGCCCCAGGCCGGTGCCCTTGCCCACTTCCTTGGTGGTGAAAAAAGGTTCAAAAATGCGCTTGCGTACTGCCTGGCTCATGCCTTTGCCTGTATCCGTAACCTTGAGCAGGACATATTCACCCGGCGGCATGTCCAGGTATTGCATCCCATAGGTTCGGTCGGCTGAGTAGTTTTCGGTTTCAATGATCAGCCTGCCACCGGACTCCATGGCGGCCACAGCATTGGTTGCCAGATTTACCAGGACCTGCTCCATGTGCAGGGGGTCGGCCAGAATGCGGTAGAGATCCGGCGCCGTCCTGATTTCCAGGGAGATCATTTTGGGGATGGTTCGCTCCAGCATATTGGCCGTGTCCTGGAGGATCTCATTCAGGTTCACTTCCTGCAGCTTTACCTCGGTCTTTCGACTGAATGTCAACAGCTGGCGCACCAGGTCTCCGGCCCGGGTAACAGCCCGGTCCACTTCCGCCAGATATTTATAATCCGGGTCGTGCTCCTTTTTGCGCAGCAGCATCTGAATGTTGGCGGACATGACCTGAAGCAGGTTGTTGAAGTCGTGGGTGATCCCTCCGGCCAGTGTGCCCAGGGCTTCCATTTTCTGAGATTGCAGGAGCTGCTCTTCCAGGCGCTCTTTTTGCTCTTCCGCAGTTTTCTGGGCTGTGACATCCAGGCAGAAACCCTCAATGCGCTCGATGGTCCCGTGATCATCGGGGATCGCCCTGGCCCATTCCATACCCCAGAAGATGGTGCCGTCCTTGCGTCGCAGAGGCACCGCATAATTATCCACCATGCCCTTACGCGCCAGAATGTCCGCGAACTCATGTCTGTCCCGCGGATCGGCGTAAAGTTGGCCGGCAATGTCCGTGACCGAGGAAATCATCTCCTCCGGGGATGAGTACCCGAACATCCTGGCAAAAGACGGACTGACCCGAATAAACCGGCCATCCAGGGTAGACTGGAATATGCCTTCCAGGGCGTTCTCAAAAATAGACCTGTAGTTGCGTTCGCTTTCCTTCAGGGCTTTTTCAGTCTGCTTGCGCTCAGCCACCTCATTACGCAATTGCTTGTTATTTTCCTCCAGCGCCGTTATTAAAGTCCGCAGCCGGGTTGTCATCACGTTGAAGGCACCGGCAAGGATACCGGTTTCATCACTGGAGGTAATAGGGATGTGCGTGGTGAGATCCCCCTGCCGGATCTGGTCGGTCCCGGCGATAAGCGCCTTGATGGGCGCGGTGATCCTTCTGGCCAGGATAAGCAGAGGCACTGTGGCCAGAAGCAGGCTGAGCAGGGCCAGAATCAATGTGTACACGCCCATTTGCTGAATAGGACCGGCCAGTTCGCTCTCCTGACCGCTGCTGACAATAAACCAGGACCAGGGAGCGAAATAGATATAGGCTCCCCAGTATTCCTTGCCGTCCAGGACAAACCGAATCTGTCCCTCGTCCCTGTCCAGCATTTTCGTGAACCATCCCCGGGTTCCGAATTTTGTGCCCACCATGCTCTGGTCGGGGTGAAGGACAACAGTGCCGGAGCGGTCCATGACAAAGACATGCCCGGTGGAGCCGAAGCGGACACGTTTAAGGATTTCTGATATCCTGGATTGACCCGCTGCCAGCATGCAATTCTCCTGATCCGCAGAACCACCCTGGATTTCCCGGCCGCAGATCGCGACGGCCCGGTCCAACTGGATGCGCAGATTGTCCTGAACGGCCTGAAACATGGCCTCCCGGGCGACCCGATAGGTGACCGAGCCCACCAGCAGTGCGGTCAGGATAATCAAGGGAAGGGTGATCAAAAGGATTTTCGAGTATATCTTCATGACGTGTGTGATTTGCAGAAGGTTCTTTAATTGTCAGTTAGGCCTGAATCCGCCTCTGCTTCGAAGATTTGCCGATCTTCAGGCCGTTATCTTCACATCCTGGCATCTGCGTTTTAAAAGCATGGTCATGGATCAAACCAGTCCGGACAAATTCAGCAGATCAAAAAACCATAAAAATACTGTATAACCAGATTATATTTATTTAACCATTTTTCTACACACATTACAAGAAAAAAGCCTGGCGCGGCCCCCTCAATAATGCCCGGCCTTTTTATCAGGCTGTTGAAAATTTCCCAATTGGCTTTGTCGCTGCAAAAAGTTCAAACTCTTACGTATCATAAATACGCCGCGACCTTGAACTTT
>JBKHIL010000055.1:0-8480 GCA_046538645.1 Desulfovermiculus sp. | reverse complement strand
TGCCTTTTTGCGTATCTTCGCACAAAGCACCTTTTTTCCGGAACAGGGGTTGACTGGATGTCATGACCATGCTAGTTCACCTTTTCACAAGCTCAATCTCACTTAAGGTGGCTCAGTGCACTTGTATCCCCTGGAGGACTGCTCATGCTCTTGGAATACATTCCTCTCGCCTATCTGATAATCATTGCCGTTGCTTTCGGAGCGGTTACCGTCTTGCTCTCTTCGTTGCTCGGCCCACGCCGGACCACATTCGAAAAGCAAGCATCATACGAGTGCGGATTGCCCAGTGAAGGCATCCAGTACATGCAGACCCCGATCAAATTTTATGTTGTAGCCCTTTTATTCTTAATCTTTGATTTGGAATGCGTTTTCCTCTATCCGTGGGCGGTACACCTGGGAAACCTTGGATTGACAGGTTTTTTCGGCGTCTTGATCTTCATCGGCATCTTGTTGGTTTGCTTCCTGTATGAATGGAAAAGTGGAGCCTTGGAATGGGACTAGAATCACATCTGCACGGCGACAATCTGGTTGTGACCAGCGTAAACACTGTAGTCAACTGGGCGCGCAAGAACTCGGTATGGCCTTGCACTTTCGGCCTGGCCTGCTGCGCCCTGGAAATGATGGCCACCATGATGCCGCATTACGATATGGCCCGGTTCGGAGCTGAAGTATTCCGCCCTTCACCTCGCCAATCGGATCTGCTCATAGTGGCTGGAACTGTAACCATGAAAATGGCCCCGCAGGTCAAAAGGGTCTATGAGCAAATGGCCGAGCCGAAATGGGTTATAGCCATGGGAGCCTGTGCCTGCTCCGGAGGACAGTTCCGGAGTTACGCTGTCCTGCAGGGGGTGGACAAGATCATTCCGGTAGATGTCTATGTCCCGGGATGCCCCCCGCGCATGGAAACCCTCCTGGCCTCTTTAATGACCCTGCAAGAAAAAATCAAGACCGAGCGCCTGGACATGCGCCAGGATACACAGGAGCAATCGGCTTAAGCCTCAGAGCGGGTAACTTTCAGGGCAGGAGAACTATGCATGGATAATAACCAGGTATTGGCCACTCTCACAAAAGCCTTTCCCCAGGCAGTGGCCTCTTCAGACCAACCCTTTGGACAGCTCCATCTCACCTTGAGTGCCCGGGGGGAAGATTTCCTCTCGGTTATGCGTTTCTTACAGGACAATGAGTTCTTACGCTATACACTGCTCTCAGACCTTACAGCCATTGATTGGTCTCCACAGACTCCGCGTTTTGATCTCGTCTACATCCTGTTTTCAGTCCAAAATGAGCACCGCCTCGTGGTCCACCTCCCTATGCCTGAAGGGGAGTCGGTTCCGTCGGTCTCCGCGATATGGCATTCCGCCAATTGGGGGGAACGGGAGGTCTATGACCTCATGGGCATACCCTTCGCAGACCATCCGGATCTTCGCCGCATCCTGACCTGGGACTCCTTTGAAGGGCATCCACTGCGCAAAGACTTCCCCCTGCAGGGAAACTACGACGTTGACGATTTCGACTTCCAGACTCTGGAAGTCAATTCTGCATTTTCCCGGGACCTGGACCAGCCCTGCCAGATTCCAAACGCGCTGGAGTGATCATGAGCACACAAAAAAGGACCATGCTCCTGAACATGGGGCCCCATCACCCGGCTACCCACGGCGTGCTGAGGCTGGAGCTTGAGCTGGAAGGTGAAACAGTCCTTCGGGCCCAGCCCCATGTGGGATACCTGCATCGCGGTTTTGAAAAAATGGCCGAATATAAGACTGCCCAGCAGATCATCCCCCTGACTGATCGCCTGGATTACGCAGCAGCTTCGGTCAACAACCTCGGTTTTTGTCTGACTGTAGAAAAGATGCTGGGCATCGAAGTCCCCAAGAGGGCTCAATATCTGCGAGTTATTATGGCTGAGCTGTCCCGGATCATGGGTCATCAGCTCTGGCTGGGCACGCATGCCCTGGATATTGGAGCCATGACCCCCATCTTCTACGCCTTTGCCGATCGGGAACTGGCGATGGACATCACCGAGGAGGCTTCCGGATACCGCCTGACCCCGAGTTATCTGCGGATTGGGGGTGTATCCCAGGACATCACTCCCGAATTTGTCCGCAAGGTCCGGGAGTATGTGCAGAAAATGCCCAAGGCCATTGACGGCTATCATCAGCTGCTGACCGAAAATCCCATCTGGATGAAGCGGACCAAGGGCATAGGGGTTATCGATGCGGATACGGCCCTGAACTACGGCATGACCGGTCCCAGCCTTCGAGGCTCCGGAGTTGCCTATGACGTCCGCAAATCCGTGCCCTACTCCAGCTACAGCGATTTCGATTTTCAAATACCAATTGGGGAAGACGGGGATTCCTATGACCGCTATCTGGTGCGCATGGAAGAGTTCACCCAGTCGGTGCGCATCATAGAACAGGCCATTGAGAACCTGCCTTCAGGGCCGATCATGGCCGATAATCCGTGGACCTCCAATCCGGATCTGGAAGCCGTAAGCCAGAATGTGGACGACCTTATCCGCAGATTTAAGATATCGAGCCAGGGATTTGCCCTGCCCCGGGGCGAGACCTACCACGCTGTAGAGGGTGCCAAAGGGGAGCTCGGCTTTTATCTGGTCGGCAATGGCGATACCCATCCTTACCGGCTCAAAATCAGGTCTCCGTGTTATTATCTGGTCAGCGCCCTGCCCTATCTCATTGAGGGACACATGATCGCTGATGTTATCACCCTTATCGGCAGCATCGATATCGTGCTGGGCGAAGTGGATCGTTAGGCAATGGAGCATATGTCTATGCAGCGCAAAGTGATTTTTTCCAATTGGGGCCAGTGGACGCGCGGAGCAGAAAAAGTCGACATCACCAAAATTCCAGACTCCCTCGGAAACCAGGGAAAGCTCAAGGCCTTCATGGGCTGGGACGGTTTTCTCATCTGGGAAGAGGATATCAATATCGTCGATATGTGCCGGGCGTATATGCAGCGGGTCCAGCAAGAGTCCTGCGGACAATGTTTCCCCTGCCGGCTGGGGACCGCCCTGATGGCCGACATTCTGGAGCGCATATGCGCCGGGCAGGGACAGGGGGGAGACCTGGATCAGCTAAGTGAACTGGCCCAATTGGTCAAAAATACAGCCAAGTGCGGGATTGGAGAGACCGGCCCCCGCCCCCTCCTGGACGCCCTGACCCATTACCGGCATGATTTTGAACAGGCCGTGACCCAAAAACAGCCCCTTCCCCGGGGCACGTATCACTGCCTGGTCACCGCTCCCTGTACCAATGCCTGCCCGTCTCATCTGGACATCCCGTCCTATGTAGAAAAGATCCGGTTGGGACAATACAAAGAAGCCCTGGACGTGGTGCGCAACGACTGTCCAATGCCTGGCACCATCGGCCGGGTCTGTGTCCGCCCTTGCGAGATGAATTGCCGGCGGACCAAGCTGGATGAGCCCATTGCCATCAAGGCCCTGAAGCGATTTGTGGCCGATTATGAGCTGTCCCGCGCCCCGGAGGCCAGTCCGAAGCAGGTTTCTTCCCAGGGTCAGGACAAGGGCCCGGTAGCCATTGTCGGGGCCGGTCCGGCTGGTTTGTCCTGCGCCTATTATCTGGCCCAGAGGGGATATTCCTGCGCTATTTACGAATCACTTCCCGAGCCAGGGGGCATGGCAGCCGTAGGTATCCCGGATTACCGGCTCCCCCGGCACATCCTGCGCCGGGAAGTCGAATTCATCCAGAAACTGGGGGTGAGCATTACCTACAATACCTCCATTGGACAAGATATAACCATCAATGACTTGCGCCGGCAGGGTTTTCAGGCCGTGTTCGTCGGGGCTGGAGCCCCGGAATCCGCCAGCATGCGCTGCGAAGGCGAAGATGCCGGATATCAGTGTTTCATGACCGGGGTCGAGTTCCTGCGCATTATCGCCCAGGGGCAGCGGCCTCTGGAAGGGAAAAAGATCGTGGTCATCGGGGGCGGAAACGTGGCTATGGACTGCGTTCGCTCGGCCCGGCGTCTGGGCTTTGAGGACGTCAATCTGGTCTACCGCCGGACCTTGAAAGAAATGCCCGCCGACCCGGTGGAAATCAAAGAGGCCCAGGAAGAAGGGGTCAACTTTCACTATCAGGTGCAACCGGTCAAGATCCTGGCTCAGGACGGCAAGGTCAGCGGATTGGAATGCATCCGCATGGAACTCGGCGAACCTGATGAATCAGGGCGCCGACGCCCTGAACCGGTTGAGAACTCCAATTTTGTCCTGGAATGCGATGCCATTATCCCGGCCATTGGCCAGACCTGTGTCGTGGATTGCGTCCTTCCGGATGAGCAGGGCGTGGAGTTGACCAGATGGAAAACCCTGGTCGTGGATCCACTCACCTTTCAGAGCACCGAGCAGGATATCTTCGGCGGCGGCGATTGCATCACCGGCCCGGCCACACTCATCGCCGCCCTGGCCGCAGGCAAGAAAGGGGCCAAGTACATTGATCAATATCTGCAGGAAGGAAAATGCATTCCTGATGCCCAGGATCAGATGGAACACTATATTCAGCAGTTAACCGTCTTTTATCCCTTTGAAAAAATGCCTTTTAAAGGCCACAAAAAACGGGCCCGCCAACCCGCTTGTGATCCCGAGGAACGTATTACCAACTTTGATGAAGTTGAAGGAGGCTTTGATGAAGGCCAGGCTCTGCTGGAAGCCTCCCGTTGCCTGCGGTGCTACCGCATCGGACTGGCGGCCGTTGACACACCTCCGGAAGGCTAAACTCGCAGCAACCGGACTTTGTACTCATGAGCCATAAACACTCATGCACAATACATCGCTTAACGCTCGAGCACACTGCATAATCGAGGCATGACATGGATCAGACACTTCACCTCAATGGACAGGAAGTCTCGTTCACTCCAGGGCAGACGATTCTTGAGGCCGCCCGTGAGAACAACGTAGCCATTCCCACCCTGTGCCATATGCGCCGGGCAGAACCAATTGAATCCTGCCGGGTCTGTGTGGTGGAAATCGAAGGAGTAACAGAACTCCTGCCTGCTTGTTCTACTCCAGCCAATGCCGGTATGCATATTCAAACCCATTCTCCCCGGGTCCTGGAGGCCCGCCGGGAAATCCTGTCTCTGCTCGTGCTCAACGGACATCATGATTGCCCGATATGCGATGCGGGCGGCGAATGCCGACTGCAGGATCTGGTCTATGAATACGGTGTCCGGAATGTGCCCATGACTCAAAAGCCGGACCGATCTGTGCCGGAATATCCAACTCCCAATATCCGGTATTGGCCGGAACGGTGCATCCTCTGTCTGCGCTGCGTGACCGCCTGTAATGAAGTTCTGGGCATTGGAGCCATTGCTCTTCACGGCAGCGGCAACCAGGCCCGCATTGGCCCCTATCATCCCCAGCGTTGCGATTCCTGCGGCGAATGCCTGGCGGTCTGCCCTACCGGAGCCCTGACCGAAAACTTAAGCCGGCACAAGGGCCGCCCCTGGCTGGAGAACCGGGTACAGACCACCTGCACCTACTGTGGTTGCGGATGCCAGCTTCAGCTCCAGGTGCTCAACAACCGCATCATTGGGGTGAGCACCAGCGAAAACATGGGCGTCAACCGCGGCAGCTTATGCGCCAAAGGACGGTTTGGGTATGAATTCATCGGCAGTCCGAACCGGCTGACGACTCCCCTGGTCCGCAAAAACGGCCAGTTGCAGGAAGCCTCCTGGGATGAGGCCCTGGACTTGGTTGCGTCCCGCTTACAGAGAATTTCAGCCAACTCAGGCCCGGACAGCATAGGCGGACTGGCCTCAGCCAAATGCACGAATGAGGAGAACTACCTGTTCCAAAAACTCATGCGGGCCGGGCTTAAGACAAATAATGTGGATCATTGCGTCCGCTTCTGCCAGTCCCCCACTCTGCACGGACTGGGTACTGCCTTTGGCCTTGGAGCCATGACCAACCCGATTACCGATCTGCTGAACAGCAAGATTATCCTGGTGACTGGATCGAACACCACCGAGAACCATCCCATCTTTGCCCATTATGTGCTTGAAGCTGTGCGCAGGCACGGAGCGAAACTCATTGTTGCTGATCCCCGCCAGATCCGATTGACCGAGCATGCCCATATATGGCTCAAACCCAAGCCAGGTACGGATATCGCCTGGATCAACGGTTTGATGCACATTATCACCCGGGACAAACTCCACGATGTGAATTACATCAAACAGCGGACAAGCGGGTTCAAGGAGACCAAAGAGACCCTGGAGCGCTATACTCCGGAGCATGTATCCGCACTGACCGGCATTCCTGTCAGGGACCTGGAAGAAGCCGCGCATCTCTACGGAGAACATCATCCCGCCTCCATCCTTTTTGCCAGCGGCATTGATCAGCACATCTGCGGCACAGACAATGTCAAGGCCCTGGCCAATCTGGCCATGCTGTGCGGCAATGTGGGGGTTGAAGGGGGCGGAGTCTATCCAGTGCACGGCCAAAACAATGTGCAAGGGGCCTGCGACATGGGTGCCCTGCCCGATATGCTGCCCGGATATCAAAAAGTAGCAGACCAGGAAGTCCGCACCGGGTTTGCAAAGACCTGGAAGGTATCTTCACTCCCGGAAACCCCGGGCCTGACTGCTCTGGAAATGATAGACGCCGCCCATAGCGGCCGCCTGAAGGCCTTGCTGGTCATGGGCGAAAATCCCATACTATCCGATCCCCACCAGTCCCAGGTCCAGGAAGCCCTGGACGAGCTTGATCTCCTGGTTGTCCAGGACATATTCTTAACTGAAACCGGCCGCAAAGCGGATGTGGTCCTGCCCGCTGCCTGCTTTGCCGAGACTGAAGGATCTTTCACCAATTCCGAACGCCGGGTGCAGCGGGTACGCAAGGCTGTCCAGCCTCCAGGTCAGGCCAGAGATCACGCCTGGATTATTGCCCAGATGGCATCCCGGCTGGACAGACCAATGGACTTTGACCCTGCCGGGGTCTTGGCCGAGATCAATGCCCTGACCCCGTATTATTCCGGAATAACAAGACAAAGACTGGATCAAGGGGCCGTTATGTGGCCCTGCCCGGAGAGAGACCACCCAGGAACTCCCATCCTGCACATGGGCAGCTTTGCCCGGGGCCGCGGAATTTTCAGCCAGGTGGAGCACCAGGACCCAGCAGAACAGCCAGATAATAAGTATCCGTACATCCTGAGCACTGGACGCGTATTTCAGCACTACAATACCGGAACTATGACCCGGGAAGGGCGGGGATTGTCCCAGCTGTGCACAGAGCTCTTTGCTGAAATCAATTCGCAGGATGCCCGGGATTTGGGAATAAAAAACGGCCAGATGGTGGCCATTTCCTCCAGACGGGGACAGATCCAGGTCAAGGCCCGGGTATGCGATCGGCCCATCCCTGGAGTGGTCTTTGTCCCCTTTCACTTCCGGGAATCCCCTGTAAACGCCCTGACCAATGCCGCCCTGGATCCAGGAGCTAAGATTCCTGAACTCAAGGTCTGTGCGGTCTCAATTGAGAAAGTCGCCTAAGGAGGACGGTCCATGTTGGAGTATTTGGTCATTAACGCCATCAAAACTGTGATCATTCTCAGCGTGTGCATGCTGGTGGTCACATACCTGACCCTGGCCGAGCGCAAGATACTGGGCTTTATACAATTTCGGCATGGACCGAACCGGGTTGGCTACTGGGGCCTGCTGCAGCCGTTTGCCGACGGGATCAAGCTCTTTCTCAAAGAAGAGCTCATACCCGCCAATGCCCAGCGCACCATATTTTACATAGCCCCGGTGATCAGCATTGCCTCGCCCATGATCATGCTGGCCCTCATTCCTTTCGGCGACACCATCACCGTCCTGGGCCGGGAAATAACCCTCTATCTGGCCAATCCTGACGTGGGCATCCTGCTCATTCTGGCCCTGGGAACACTGGGAGCCTACGGGGGGATGCTCGGGGGCTGGTCATCCGGCAACAAATACGGCTATACAGGCGGACTGCGGGGTGCAGCCATGATTATCAGCTACGAGCTGTCCATGGCCTTTGCCGTCATCTGCGTAGTTATGATCACTGGTTCGCTGAGCCTGGTCGATATTGTGCATGCCCAGGCCGGGATGTGGAATATCGTCTATGCTCCGGTGGCCTTTGTCATCTTCATCATCAGCGGCCTGGCCGAGCTGAACAGGACTCCATTTGACATGCCCGAAGCAGAAGCCGAGCTCTGCTGTGGCTACAATGTTGAGTACAGCAGCATGAAGTTCGCCTTGTTCTTCTTTGGGGAGTATACGCACCTCTTTGTGTTTGGATGCCTGGTCACTACCCTGTTTCTGGGCGGCTGGCACGGCCCCGTCCTCCCCGGTGTGCTCTGGTTTTTTATTAAGACCCTGCTTGTGGTCTTCTTCTGCATCTGGCAGCGGGCCACATTCCCCAGGTTACGCTACGATCAGGTCATGAAGCTGGAATGGAAATTCCTCATGCCCCTGGCCATCGTCAATATCCTGGT
>JBKHIL010000325.1:0-2954 GCA_046538645.1 Desulfovermiculus sp. | reverse complement strand
TCCATAAGCCGTGAATCTGAAACTTTGAACCCTGAAGATTGTATATGAAAGGATGTTTTGATGAGTAGCAAAGTGAAGCAGCAGGCAAAGGAGATCCAACTCAATCCGAACGCAGATCTGGTGCTCAAAAAGAGGTATCTGCGCAAAGGACCGGACGGGGAGCCAACGGAAAGTATCCCGGAGATGTTTTGGCGAGTGGCGGAAAGTATAGCCCGGGAAGAAAGCAAGTATCCGGAATCGCCGTATAATGAGTCTGATCTGGCTCAGATTTTTTATGATCTCATGACCACTTTTCGTTTTTTGCCCAATTCGCCTACTGTAATGAATGCAGGTACAGAACTGGGACAACTGGCCGCCTGCTTTGTCCTGCCGGTGGAAGATTCCATGGACGGCATCTTCGATGCCATCAAGTACGCGGCCTTGATTCACAAATCCGGGGGCGGAACCGGATTTTCCTTTTCCCGGTTGAGACCACAGAAGAGCCGGGTGGGATCAACCGGGGGGATCGCCTCCGGGCCCATCTCTTTTTTAAAGATCTTCAATACAGCGACAGAACAGGTCAAGCAGGGGGGTACCAGGCGGGGGGCCAACATGGGCATCCTGCGGGTGGACCATCCGGACATCCTGGATTTTATAAAGGCCAAAGAGCGGGAGGGACAGTTGAATAACTTCAATCTGTCCATTGCCCTGACCGAGGCCTTTATGCAGGCTGTGGACAAAGATGAAGAATTCGTGCTCATCGCCCCCCATACCGGGCAGGAAAAGGGGCGCCTGCGGGCCAGGGAAGTCTATCACCTCCTGGTCCAAAAGGCCTGGGAAAGCGGTGACCCGGGAATTATTTTCTTAGACCGCATCAACAGGGACAACCCTACTCCCCAATTGGGAGAGATAGAGGCCACCAATCCCTGCGGTGAACAGCCGCTTCTGCCCTTTGAGGCCTGCAACCTGGGTTCGATCAATGTAGATGCCTTCTATTCTCCGGAGGCTGAAGACGGGGTGGACTGGCAGGGACTGAAAGAAACCATTCATCTCAGCGTCCGTTTTCTGGACAATGTGATTGATGCCTCCAGATATCCTTTGCCCCAGATAACGGAGATGGTGCAAAAAAACCGCAAGATCGGCCTGGGAATTATGGGCTGGGCCGACCTGCTGTTTCAGCTGCGCATCCCATACAACAGCCGCCGGGCATTGAGCCTGGGCGAAAAGCTCATGGACTTTCTGCATCAGGAATCCAGATCGGCCTCCAAAATTCTGGCTCAAGAACGGGGACCGTTCCCTGCCTACCCGGAGTCTGTCTTTGCCCACAAGAATCTTGGACCCTATCGCAATGCCACGACCACGACCATAGCCCCCACCGGCACCCTCTCCATTCTGGCCGGGTGCTCTTCTGGAATCGAACCTCTGTTCGCTTTGAGCTTTTCCCGTCATGTCATGGACGGAGAGACCCTGCTGGAGGTGAATAAGCATTTTGAGCACGCTGCTCGTGAATCAGATGCCTACAGCCAGAACCTGATGCGTCAGGTGGCGGAAAAAGGGACCATCCGGGACATGGACTATCTTCCCCAGGAACTGCGGGAGGTCTTTGTCACGGCCATGGATTTTGAACCTATCTGGCATTTGCGCATGCAAGCCGCTTTTCAGAAGTTTACGGACAATGCGGTCTCCAAAACTGTCAACCTCCCGCATTCGGCCACTGAAGAGGACATTTCCGCCATTTACTGGGCGGCCTATGAACTGGGTTGTAAAGGAGTGACCGTGTACCGGGATGGATGCAAGGCAGACCAGGTCTTAAGTACTGGGAGCAGCGCTCAGCCGGCCCAGGCCCATAACGGGGTACCGGTGCGGGAACGTCCGGACGTGGTCTATGGGTTTACCCAGAAAGTGCAGACCGGTCTGGGAGATCTGTATCTCACGGTGAACGAAGTGGACGGCAAGCCATTTGAGGTCTTTGCCACCATCGGACGTTCCGGCCGGTCCATCACAGCCAAGGCCGAGGCCATCGGCCGGCTGGTCTCCCTTGCTCTTCGCTCCGGCGTGCATGTTCGGGATGTTGTGGGCCAGCTCAAGGGTATTGGCGGGGAACATCCGGTTTTTCAGAAAAAAGGACTCTTATTATCCATCCCCGACGCTGTGGCCTGGGTCCTGGAGAACCGGTATCTCAAGGATTCCAAGCCGGCAGAAGATGTCCACAGCCTGGTCAAGCCAGGCTGCCCGGAGTGTGGACAGGAGCTCATGTTTCAGGAAGGATGCTTCATTTGCCAGGCCTGCGGATATACGAAATGCGGGTAAAGGATAAGGAAGAAGAAAAATGGCTGAAAGGATCCGTGTGCTGGGCATATGCGGCAGCCCCAGGAAAAAGGCCACGCACAGGGCGCTCGAGTGGGCCCTGGAAGACTTTGAAACTCAGTACAACCTGACTACAGATTTCTTTTCTGTGCGGGGCAAGAGCATAAACTTTTGTCTGCACTGCGATGTGTGCGTGAAAAAAAAGCAGGGATGCGTGCATCAGGATGCCATGCTGGAGCTCTATCCCCTGATGCAGTCAGCGCAGATCTGGGTCATGGCCAGTCCGGTGTATCACGGACATATCAGCGGGCAACTCAAGGCTGTCCTGGATCGGAGCAGGGCCTTGCTGGCCGTGGACCGGCATATATTGCGGGACAAGATCTGCCTGGGCATTGCTGTGGGTGGAGACAGAAACGGCGGCCAGGAGCAGGTATTGCACACCATGATCGATTTTTGCCTGATCAATGAGATGATCCCGGTCAGCGGCGGGGTGTTCGGAGCCAATCTGGGAGGGACTGTCTGGTCCCAGGATCAGGGCCGGGAGGGAACCGAGGCTGACAGCCTGGGACTCAAAAGTATTCGCAAGAGCATAGCCCGGGCCATGCACTTGTCGCAGCGGCTGAACATGTAATTCCATCAATCCGTGCAGCATAGAGATCCTTCGTTCG
>JBKHIL010000054.1:0-8481 GCA_046538645.1 Desulfovermiculus sp. | reverse complement strand
CATACCCGTGATCTCTTCGCCAGTGGATGGAGGCGGCTCAAGCTCTATTTCATGATCGGGCTGCCCACAGAGACATATGACGACCTGCAGGCCATCTACGATCTCTGCCTGCAGGTCCTGGATACTGCCGGAACGGACAAAAAGAGAATCCAGCTCACGGCCTCCATCGCCCTGTTTGTGCCCAAGCCCCACACTCCTTTCCAGTGGGAGGCCCAGGATGATGTGCAGACTGCCGGGCAGAAAATTTCCTTTTTGCAGGATTTGTTCCGAAGACCGAAAAATCTCAACCTCCGCTGGCATGACCCCTTTATGAGCAGCATAGAAGGCGTCTTTTCCCGGGGAGACAGCTCCCTGGCCCGGGCAGTGGAAGAAGCCTATGCGAAGGGGGATATCCTGACCAGCTGGCATGAACACTTTGATTTTTCCGTGTGGGAGGAGGTCCTGACCCCGCAGGAGATCCAGACCTGGCTTGAAGCCAGAGAGCCTGATGCCAACCTGCCCTGGGCGCATATCAATTGCGGAGTTCGCCCTTCTTTTCTGCTTCAGGAACGGGAAAAGGCCCGGCAGGAGGCCATGACCCCGGATTGCCGCTACCAGGGGTGCAGTCGCTGCGGGGTATGCACCCTGCCTCGAGAGGGGAGTAAGCTTGCCAGGCAGGAACAATTACGGGCTATACACCCTATCGTCAACCAGGACTCCCGGGATCAGGAAGGAGAGCACGGGCCAATGGCCCCGGCCAGGTCTAAAGAAACCTGGGAGCAAAAGACCAACGGCCTGGTCTTGACGTACGCAAAAAAAGGTCCGGCCGCTTTTTTAAGTCAACTAGAGCTGCAAGCCGTATTCGAACGCCTCTTCCGCAGGGCTGCCCTTCCCTTGAGCTTTACCCGCGGATTTCATCCCATGCCCCGATTGTCCTTTGGCCGGGCACTGCCTGTGGGGGTGAACAGCGAGGAGGAAACCTGCATGGTCGCCCTGCGCAGTCCCTGTCCTTTTGCTGATGTCTGCAGTCACTTAAATCGCTTTTCTGTCCCTGGATTGACCTTTACCGAAGGTCATGAAGTACAGCCTGGATACAAGCTGAGCCAACCCAGGCGGGAACAATTTTTCCTGTGCTTTAAGCTTTCTGCCAGGCAAAGCGAGCAAGAGCTTCAGCGGTGGCAGGAGCTTTTCCGCGCTGACACCTGGACGGTCCTTCGACAGACCAAGAAAGGAGCCCGTCAGGTCGACCTGCGTTCCAGACTGTATGCAGTGGAAGTTCAGCCTCCTGACGGGGTGATCATTACATTTGACTGGGATCCGGGATACTTCAGTCCGCTCTTTTTTGTTCACGCCCTGCATCCTGACCTGGATCCCCGGGCCTTTAGCCTGACCAAGATCATTTCTTCGGGGAATGGCTAAGACTGGGAGCGTTTTCCCTGACCTGCGAATCACACGACTCAGTGTTTCGGCGTGCCGATTACCAACACCGGAATAGCCGAACGGCTGACCACGCCCAGAGCCACCCCCCCAGTCCGGGGTCCACGCAGTTTGCCATGGCCCCGCCGGCCCATAATCAGCATGTCATAGCCTCCGCTCTCGGTCTCATCCAGGATGGCCTCCACCGGATTGCCCATGCGGATCAGGCTGTGCTGAGGGCTGACCACAGTCTCGGCGTTTTCAGCCTTGAGCTTGAGTATGAGGCTGCGGATATGATCCCGGGCCATTTCTTCCGCCCGTTCCCGCCCCTCCCGGGATGCCTGTTCTCTGCGTCCGCTGTCCCCGATTTTGCGGTCGCTGACCGGCACGCCGGAATACCCCGGACCATAACCATAGAGCAGATTGGGGCCACCTGAATACGTGAGCTCTTTGGGAAGCTCGGGCAAGACATGGAGGCAGGCAACTTGAGCCTTGTTCTGTTTGGCCAGGGCAGCTGCATAACGCAGGGCCTGCCAGGCGTTTTTGGAAAAATCCGTGGCCAAGAGAATTTTCTTGATCACCAGTTCCATAGAAAGCATCCTCCCTTCAGGATCAAACATCGGCGGAAGCCCGACATCAGGCTCCCGGGAAAGTTTGTATTTATAACAAGGAAATAACTGCGAATCAATCTGGCAAAACGCACTGGCTGCAGAGGAAGTCATTTTACTTGCAGTGCTGTGAATACAGGGCTGGCTTGACGGTGTGTGTAAATTCACATACAAAATGTGTCTTTACGTATGGTCGTCAAAATTCCGGCCATATCCAGACGAAGCCGCAAAAAGCACACAACAAGAACGTTATACATATAATAACTCAATTTACCTAAAAGATCAACAACCCACTAGGAATTGCCTTCAAATACAGTCCATTGCAACCATGTATATTCAGCCTTTCCTTATCACCCGGAGCATAAAGCATTGACCAAAAAAAAACAAAGCGCAACTCAGAGCCAAGTCCTGCAACAGCGCAAGGAGAAAGCGGCTTTTTTGGAAGATGCAGGAGTCCATCTATTTCCCAATGATTTTCAAAAAACCAGGGATATCGCCTGGATTCAAAGTACTTATGCCCATACCTCATCTGAGGAACTGGAAACGGACAGCACAGAATTTGCCCTGGCTGGTCGAATCGTGGCCCTGCGCTCTTTTGGAAAAGCCACTTTCCTGCACCTTCAAGACGAATCGGGCCGAATGCAGGTCTTTGTGCAAAGAGACACCATAGGTCAGAATGAGTACACCAAATTTAAAAAATTTGACATCGGGGATATTATCGGGGTTCAAGGACCGCTGTTTCGGACAAAGACCGATGAGCTGACCCTTAATGCCCTGACTGTTCAACTCCTGAGCAAGTCCTTCAGGCCTTTGCCGGAGAAATACCATGGGCTCAAGGACGTGGAGGCCAGGTACCGGCAGCGCTATGTGGATCTTATCGTCAACCCCAGGGCCCGGGAAATCTTTGTTACCCGGACCAGAATCATCCGCCTGATGCGCACGTTCCTGGACAGCAAGAACTTCATGGAAGTGGAAACTCCCATGATGCAGCCAATACCCGGGGGAGCCACGGCAAAGCCCTTTGAGACCTATCATAATGCCCTGGATATGACCCAATACCTGCGGATCGCTCCTGAGCTGTACCTGAAAAGACTCTTGGTGGGCGGATTTGAAAAAGTGTATGAAATAAACCGCAACTTCCGCAATGAAGGCATATCCACCCAGCACAACCCTGAGTTTACGATGCTGGAGTTCTATTGGGCCTACGCCACCTTCCATGACCTCATGGATCTGACCGAAGAGATGTTCTCTTACCTGGCCACAGAAATCTTCGGCACAACCCAGCTGAGCTACCAGGAGCAAAACATTGACCTCAGCCCGCCCTGGACCCGGCTTTCTTTTTATCAGGCCCTTGAAGATATCGGGGGACTTACGCCCGGACAATATCGGGATGCGGAGACAGCCAGGGCCCTGGTCCGCAAGCTGGGCGAAAATGTGCACCTCAGCGAGACCATGGGTAAAGTCCAGGCCAAACTCTTTGACCTCTTGGTGGAGCCCAATTTGGTCCAGCCCCACTTTATTTACCACTACCCGACCGACATCTCTCCTTTATCCAGACGAAATGCACAAGATCCCTCGGTTACTGATCGGTTTGAGCTGTTCATTACCGGGCGGGAAATGGCCAACGCCTTTTCAGAACTCAATGACCCCAGGGATCAGCGGGAGCGCTTCGAAGCCCAGGCTCAGGCCAAGGCCCAGGGCGACGAGGAAAGCCATTTCATGGACGAGGATTACATCCGGGCCCTGGAGTATGCCATGCCCCCGGCAGCTGGAGAAGGAGTGGGTATTGATCGCCTGGTTATGCTGTTCACAGATTCCCCTTCCATCAGGGAGGTGATCCTTTTTCCTCATCTTAAACCTGAAGCATCGTCCGATTAATGCGTTTTGAACTGTTCATAGCCCTGCGCTATCTTTTATCCCGGCGGAAGCACGGTTTTATCTCCGCCATTTCCTTGATTTCGATTTTGGGTGTGGCCCTGGGCGTTGCCGCCTTGATCGTGGTCCTCGGGGTCATGAACGGTTTCAGTGACAACCTGCGGGACAAGATCCTGGGCATGAATGCCCATATTGTCGTCACCCAAATGGGCGGTCCCTTTTCCGGATATCAGAATCTGCAGGACAGAATCGAATCCATCGACGGTGTGCTGGCCAGTATGCCCTTTATCTATACCGAGGTCATGCTCAGCACACAGCAGGGAGTCAAGGGCTCGGCCGTACGGGGAATAGTCCCGGATCAGGCCGGCGAAGTCATGACTTTGGACCAGGATTTGATTCAAGGACAGCTTTCAGATCTCACCCCGGCTGAAGAGGATCAGCCGGGGATCATCCTGGGCAGCGCCCTGGCCTCCCGGTTAGGGGTGCAAACCGGAGAGACGGTGAACATGCTCGTGCCCAGCGGACGGAGCACATCGGCCGGTTTCACACCACAGATCAAGATCTTTAAAGTGGCCGGGATTTTCAAGACCGGCATGTATGAGTACGACTCTTCCCTGGCCTACATTCACCTGCAGTCGGCCCAGGAAAGCCTGGGATTTCAAAACGATAGGGTTTCAGGACTGGAGGTTCGCATACAAGACGTGTATGCCGCGGAGTCAATTAGCCAGCGCATTGAACAAAAGACTTCTTCCAGCTCACTTTTCGTCCAGACCTGGATGGACATGAACCGGAGTCTTTTTTCAGCCTTGAAACTGGAAAAAACAGCCATGGCCGTGATCCTGGTCATGATTGTTTTAGTAGGGACGTTCAGCATTGTCACCACCTTGATCATGCTGGTCATGGACAAAAAGCAGGATATTGCCGTACTCATGTCCCTGGGGTGCCAGCCCGGTCACATCAGGCGCATCTTCATGCTCCAGGGCACCATTATCGGCCTGATCGGTACCGGACTCGGTTTTCTGGGCGGCTTATCCATAAGCTCCCTGCTCCAGAAATACCAATTTATAAAGCTCCCGAGCGACGTCTATTATCTGGATCACCTCCCGGTAAAACTGGAACTTCTGGACCTGGGCCTGATCGGTCTGGCCGCCCTTTTTCTCTGTTTTGCGGCCACCATATACCCGGCCCGGCAGGCCGCCCGGGTTCAGCCGGCAGAGGTCTTGCGCTATGAATAATAATCTGGTCTACGATGTACGGGAGGTAAGCAAAGCCGTGCCCGGACCCAAAGGAGAGGTAACCATCCTGGACCGGGTGAGCATGGGTATTCAACAACATGACAGCGTGGCCATCATCGGCGCTTCAGGGTCGGGGAAGACCACGCTGCTCCACATTTTGGGCGGTCTCGACCTGCCCAGTTCAGGTCAGATCCTCTTTCAGGGCCAGGACATCGCCACCTACTCCTGGTCCAAACTGACTGCATTCCGCAACTCAGAAGTAGGCTTTGTCTTTCAGTTTCACCACCTCCTGCCTGAATTCTCGACCCTGGAAAATGTGGCCATGCCCGGGTTGATCCATTGCTTTGACAAAAAAAAGGCCTACGCCCAGGCCACAAGCGCCCTGGCTCTGGTCGGCCTTTCCGGGCTTGAGCATCAACCAGTGGCCACCCTTTCTGGTGGCGAACGACAATTAACAGCTATAGCCAGAGCCTTGTCCATGCGCCCCAAAGTCATCCTGGCTGATGAGCCAACAGGCAACCTGGACGAAGATAACGGCGAGCGGGTTGGCGAACTCCTCGTTCAACTGAACAGGGAAATGGCCACCACCTTGATCGTGGTCACCCACAACCTGGCCCTGGCCCATAAAATGCGTCGTCAGATCCAACTGCGATCCGGAGCTCTGCATGAGAACTAATATGCCAATATCTCCCTTGCATGCGGCAACGATCATTATTTTCACCTGTGCTCTTTTCTCCTTTCTCTCCTGGCAGCCGGTCTTGGCTGCGGAAGAAAACCAGAGGTTGATCGTCTTTCCCTTTTCCATCAATGCCCCGGATGAACTGGATTATTTAAGCCAGGATATCCCCTCTTTGCTCCGGGATGAACTTCAAAACCGCAACTTTGAGACCGTATCCGGCTCCAGCACCCTGGAGGTGATCGACCAAAGCGGTGTTTCCGAGCTCAATCTCCAAAACGTAAGCGATTTGGCAAAGCAAGGTGCGGCTGACTATGCCGTATATGGGAGCATGAGCCAGATAGGGGAGACCTTCAGTTTTGACGTCCGCCTGGTGAATCCCGAAGATCCGGGCTCGTCCCGGTCCTTTTATACCACAGGCCAGGGTTTGATCAGCCTGCAGCCCACTCTGTCCGATATCGCTGACCAGCTCGAAGACAGCATCCTCCAAAGACAAGCCATTGCCGAAATTGATGTTCAAGGCAACCAGATCCTGGGCGATGATGTCGTACTCACCCGGCTGCAGATCCGGGAAGGAGATGAATATTCAGTTAAGAGCTTAAATGAAGAGATCAAGCGCCTTTATGAAACCGGCTATTTCGACGATGTCCAGGTGCATGTCGAAGAGGACACTCAGGGGATGCGCGTTGTCTTTGAGGTCCAGGAACGGCCCCGGCTGGCCGGAATAGAGGTCAAGGGCAATGCGGCCATTGATGACGATGACATCCTGGAGGCCATGAGCACGACTCCTGATTCAGTGCTCAACCCCAAGCTTTTAGGCCAAGACTTGGACACTATCCGGGAACTCTACCGTAAAAAAGGATATTATAAGGCCCAAATCGAATATTCCCGGGAACAGACTTCAGACGGCCGGGACAAGCTGGTCTTGGATATTGATGAAGGAGATAAGCAGTATATCACCAAGATCCAGATCAATGGCGCGGAGAAACTGGACCAGGGTGAACTCAAAAAACAGCTGGCCCTTTCCGAACGGGGATGGCTCTCCTGGATCACCGGCAGCGGAGTATTGCGGGAAGAAGCCCTGGACCGGGATGTGGCCGCCCTGGAAGCATATTATGCCAACCGCGGATTCATGGATGTCCGGGTCGGCCATCCAGAGGTCTCCTATGAAGAGGACGGCATACACATCACTTTCCAGGTCCAGGAGGGACCGCGCTACAAGGTCGGCCAGGTAAACCTGGACGGAGATCTGGTCACAGATCAGGAGCAGCTGCTCAAAGTTATTGAGCTGGATGACCTGGCCCGCGACAATGAGCCTTTCTCCCGGTCTGCTCTGCGCGAAGACATCCAGAATCTGACCGAGTTTTACTCAAATTTTGGGTACGCCTTTGCTGAAGCCAGTCCTGAACTCAATAAAAACCGCGAAGACAGGACAATCGATGTCAGATACGTTTTAACCAAAAGGCAGCAGGTCCATGTCCGCAGGGTAACTATTGCCGGAAACCGGAAGACCCGGGACAATGTCATCCGCCGCCAATTGCTCCTCAACGAAGGAGAGCGGTTTAACGGCCGGAGTTTGTCCCAGTCCAAACAGCGCCTGACCCGGCTTGACTATTTCGAGGACGTGGAGATGCAGACCATTCCCACTCAGGATCCGGAGCTCATGGACATCGAGGTCCAGGTCCAGGAAAAATCCACCGGGTCGTTCAGCGCCGGGGCCGGTTTTTCCAGTGTGGACAAGGTCTTTTTTACCGGACAGATCGAGGAGAGGAACCTGTTTGGGAAAGGATATGACGCAAGCTTTCAAGGCAGCTTCAGTTCTTATACCACCAGATTTATGGCCCAGTTCTGGAATCCCCATCTGTATGACAGTCGTGTGGGGGCAGGAGTGGATCTGTTCAACATCAGACGGGATTACGACGACTACGATCTGGACAGCACCGGAGGCAAACTTAAGTTCGCCTATACCATTGGCACCTACACCCGCCTATTCTGGAATTACAGTCTGCAAGAATACGACGTGAGCGATATTGACGATGACGCCAGTGATGAGATCAAGGACTTAAGAGGCAAGAACCTGGCCAGCAAGTCCGAGATAGCCGCAGTCAGGGACACGACCAACCGCCGCATCAACCCTACCCGGGGCACAAAAAACACTCTGTCCTTCGAATATGCCGGAGGTCTGCTCGGCGGGGATGATGCGTACATTAAACCGGAATATGAGTTCAGTTATTTTCACCCTCTGTTCTGGAAGGTGGTTTTTAACTGGCACTGGAAGCTGGGATGGCTCTTTGAGAACGGCAGCGACGATGTGCCCGACTATGAGCGCTACTACCTGGGAGGTATCAATACAGTTCGCGGCTATGACTGGCGCGATATCTCCATCACCGACGATGCGGGAGACGACGTAGGAGGCTACAAGACCCTGTACAGCAATGTGGAACTCGTCTTTCCCATCAAGGAGGATATGGGGATTTTGGGAGTGGTCTTCTTTGACGCCGGTAATGTCTGGGATAAGAACGAGACCATAGAACCGGATTTTTATAAGAGCATCGGGGCCGGCATCAGGTGGAACTCGCCCATGGGCCCGCTGCGTCTGGAGTATGGTTATCCCCTGGATGACTTGAAAGGAAACAGCGGGCAGTTTGAATTCACAGTTGGACAGTTCTTCTGATCTCAAACCTTATTTTTT
>JBKHIL010000324.1:0-2965 GCA_046538645.1 Desulfovermiculus sp. | reverse complement strand
TAGCGTCGTTGTCCATTGTCCCGTACACATTGGAGGACCGGGAATGAACCGCGGTATCCACAGAGGCAAGGTTGTCCTTAAACACCTCCTGGGCCGGCTCGCCCCACATGCCCTGACCAAAGGCATACCCCACCCGGTTTTCATAGACCTCGGCGATCTCCTGATCAGATTCCCAGAGTCCGGATGCCCCGGTCATCTCCGAGACCCCGGTGCCGTAAGATCCACTCTTTTCGGAAAAGATGCGCACTGTAGACAGTCTGTCCGCCTTTTCCTCTGTCATCCCCTGCCCTATCAATCGGTCCTTGAGGCGGGCGCTGTGCTCGCGCAGGAGATTGGTGATATCGGTCTGCACCGCCGCCTTTTGCACTGCCCTGTCCAGAAAGCGCATCTTGTTCGGGAACAGATCCCGGTACAGCCCGGAAGGATTAATCAGGACGTCAATGCGGGGACGGTCCAGCTCCCGACCGGGAATGACCTCGGTCCCGGTCACCCGGCCCGAGGCGTCCCAGGTAGGCTTAAGCCCCAACAGGCTGAGGATAGTACTTTCATTCACCCCCTCGTTGCGGATGGTCTCTGTGGCCCAGAGGACCACAGCCACCTTCCGGGGGGTGGTCCCGTTTTCTTCCAGAGAAGCATCAATCATCTGCCGGGCTGCTTTTTGGCCCAGCTTCCAGGCTGAACGGGAGGGGATCTTTTGGGGATCAAACCCGTAGAAGTTCTTCCCCGTGGGGACAGCTGAAGGGTTGCGCACTGGATCGTTGCCTTCTCCGGCCGGGATATATCTGCCTTCCAGGCCCGCAAGCAGCCGCTCGATCTCCAGGTTTCCAGACTCGGCCAGCGAAGTGCGGATCTCAGCGGGCGAGCTGTCTGTATTCTGTCCTGCAATGGCCTCCACGGTATCGGTCAGGGCCTTACCCTGGGGTGAACGACCAAAGGTGTGCAGGCCATAGGGCATGAGGTTGCCCTTGAGCTCCAGGAGATAATGCTCGATCTCCTCAAGGGCCTGAGGATCAAAGGTGGTGATGCCCAGATCCTTGTCCAGACCCAGCTTACGGGTTACGGTCTTGATCTCTTCCAGCTTGGCCTCGGCAGTTTGGCTCTGCATCGCCTGAGAGCGGTTGTAGCCGTTGATCAGATCGTAGAGACGGCGGTACTCCTGGTACAGACCGCCCTTGCGCAGAGGCGGGGTCAGATGGTCGATGATTACCCCCCGGCCTCTTCGTTTGGCCTGAATCCCCTCGCCCACGTCGTCTACAATGTAGGGATACAGGTTAGGGATGTCTGTGAGCATAATCTCCGGAGGACAGGACGACGAAAGACCGGCCTGCTTTCCAGGCAGCCACTCGTAGGTGGCATGGGTGCCCAAGTGGATCATGGCATCTGCCTCGAACTCATGCTTAAGCCACAGGTAAGCAGCAATATACTGGTGGTGAGGCTGCAGGGTGGGATCGTGATACAGCTTCATGGGCTCATCCCCCCAGCCTCGCGCCGGCTCTGGCAAAAGCAAGACATTGCCCAGGCGAAACCCAGGAATGATTAGCTCCCCCTCCTTTATCATGATCGAGGACTCTTCAACCGGCCCCCACTGCTCAAGGACCCGGCTCTGAAACTTAGATGGGAGGCGGGAAAACCATTCTTTGTATCTGGACACCGGCAGGCGGATTACTTTTCCCTCGACCAGCAGTTTGTCCAGCTCTCCCGATGCCCAGCTTCCGATGTTCCGGCCGTATTTAAGAAGCAGATCCTTAAGCTCCTTTTCCCCTGGCAGATCCTCTGTCGCCACCTGATACCCTTGGTCCTGCATGCGTTGCAGAATCCGCTTCAGGCTACGGAAGACATTTAAGTAGCTGGCCCCGATGTTCTGCTTCCCCTGGCTGTGGTTGTAGTACAAAATGGCTACCTTCTTATCCTCGTTGGGCATTGTCTGTAACTTGCGCCACATTCGCAGCCTGGGCAGAAGGCGGTCCAGATTGTCTGTAATCACCCGGGAACGGGTAACCTCCCGGCCTGTTTCCGGGTCTGTGACCTGCACCGGGCCAGTCAAGGGCGTGGGCTCGATAAGCCCGGAGATCTCCGGGTTGGCCATGGTCCAGACTACGTTCATGGGCGGGATGCCCTTGGGATCCTTGCGCCATTTTTTAATTGTCTGCCCATAGAGGTTGACTGCGTTTATGACCGGGACATCCAAGTCTTGCAGGGCCTGCTTAACATCCTCATTGATTGCAGAGTAAAATTTCAGGGAAAAGGCCAGAACGCAATCCACCCGGGGCGAACGCTCCTCATCCAAGAGCAGGGAGGTCAATGCATCTTCGTCCCGGCCAAAACAGGCGGCCACATTCCACCCTGCTTTTTCCACCTCCTGAATCAGGGTGTCCACGGCCTTTCTTTGCCCCGGAATCAGGGAAGAGGAAAAGAGCATCAATCCCAGCCAGGGCTTCTCAGTCTCTCCAGGCCCTTCTTCCATGTACCATTTGTGATACGCCGAAAAGCTGGTAAACGTTGAATCGGCCTCTGGATGGTACATTCCGGTCTGCGGTCGCTTGCGGACTGGATCGTAACCAACGGATTCATCCAGCTGGTCGTGGATGACGCGACGGAGCATATTGTGGATATTGTGCACCGAGAGGTTCTGAAAATAGGCCTGAATCTTGGGCTCAAAGCGAAAGCCCTTGTTTTTTAGCTTCTGGTCGTCATTGGAGCCGCGCAGGGCATAGACCGGCCTGGACTGAGTATCTATATTTTCCAGGAGATAGTCAGTTATTTCAGGGCACATCACATCAGCCACAATGACCTCCGAGCCCTGGATGAACTCCCGGGCGGCTTGGCTGTCCTGAATATCCGCATAGGTAAAAAAGCGGACCTGGATGTCCTTTGGCGGATCCAGTTTTTTCAGGGCCTCGTTTACCGCATAGGAATCGGCATCAATGACCAGAAAGGCGACCTCGTCGGCAAGGGACAAGGAAGG